>DATJCP010000073.1:0-9890 GCA_035514715.1 Candidimonas sp. | reverse complement strand
TGTTCCTCCAGGCCGGTTTGCGCCCGGGAGACCGGCTGCTGTTGGTCGGTGAAAACGCTATTGTGCAGATTGCCGCAGTGTTTGCGGCCAGCATGCTCGACGCGACTGCGGTGATAGTGAACGCCAGGTTGACGGCATCCGAAGTCGATGCCATTCGGTTGCACAGCCAGCCTCGCTTTGCCTTCTACACCATCGAGTCCTCGCCTGACGCCGAAGCGCACGCCCAGCGGCGCGGTGCAACGGAATATGAAGTGGATGGGGTGGGCAGATTTGCGCTGGACCAGGCTGATGAGCAGGTTTTTGCCGAGCCAATCCATGACGCTGCCAGCGATCAAGTGGCCGTCATGATCTACACGACGGGCACGACAGGCAGCCCCAAGGGCGTCATGCTGACCCATGCCAATTTGCTGTTCTCGTGCAGCACATCCAGCCGGTCGCGTTTTACTACTGCGCAAGACAGCATTTATGCCGCTCTACCCATCTCTCATGTCTACGGATTGACATCGGTTGTGCTGGCGGGGTTGTGGGCGGGAGCCAAAGTTATGCTGGTGGCCCGCTTCAAGGCAGCCGAAGCGGCGCAAGCCTTAAGCGATGGCATTACGATATTCCAGGCTGTGCCGGCCATGTATTCGCAGTTGTTGACGTTGCACGAGACCGTTGCGGCAATCAAGGCGCCGGCATTGCGTTTCATCTATATCGGCGGCGCGCCGCTGGACGCCACTTTGAAGGCGAAAGTCGAAGCGATGATGGGGTTGTCCATGCATAACGGCTATGGGATGACGGAAAGCTCTCCCACCATTAGCCAGATACCTTTTGGAAGCAAGCGCGAAGATACCTCAGTCGGCTACTTGATCCCGGGTTTGGAATCCCGGATCGTGGACGAGCAGGGCGTGGATGTTGCCTTGGGCAGCGTTGGCGAGCTGTGGGTTCGTGGGCCCAACGTCATGAAAGGGTATTTTCGAGAGCCGGCGCTGACGGCAGAGACGCTGACCGCCGACGGCTGGCTGAAAACAGGTGACTTGGCGCGTCAGGATCCGGATGGCGCCCTGTACTTGGTGGGGCGTATCAAGGATCTGATTATTCGCTCGGGCTTTAACGTTTACCCAAGCGAAGTTGAGGCAGTGGCGAATACTTACCCTGGTATTCATCAGTCAGCAGTGCTTGGCAAACCGGTCGACAGCAACGAAGAAATCATTGCATTCGTCCAGGTTGACGATGCGGGGGCGTTCGATACGGATGCATTAAGCAAGTACATGGCTCAGAAGCTGGTGGCTTACAAGCGGCCCCAGCGTATCGTTGCCATGGAAAGCCTGCCGCAAGCGCCTAGCGGAAAGATTTTGAAAAACAGTTTGAAGGCCTTGCTTTAAGGCCGAATGCGGGATGCAAGCGTTCAAAGCGCACGTCTTTTATAGAACACAGAATGAAGAACGGAGATAAATCATGAAGATGAATTGGTTGAAAAAAATGGGCTGCCTGTCTTTGCTGGCGACTGCCATTGGCGCGGGTTCGTCGGCTCTTGCCGCCGATGCTAACTACCCTAGCAAGCCGGTCAGGGTCATTGTGCCGCTTTCCGCGGGTGGGGGTGCCGATACTGTCGCACGTATCGTCGCCGCCAAGCTGGCTGAAAAAATGGGGCAGCCCTTTGTTGTCGAGAACAAGCCTGGCGCCAGCGGCGCTATCGGCGGCGCGACCGTGGCACAGGCTACGGCGGATGGCTACACCCTGTTGTTGGGCTTTACCACCATGGCGCAGTTGCCCGCCCTGAAGGTGAAAATGTCTTTTGATCCGGCCAAGGACCTGACGCCGATTTCATTAGTGGCAAAGTCGGTAAACGTGTTGGTCGCCAGCAGCAAGATTGCACCGAAAACCGTGCCGGAATTGGTCTCGGCAATTAAGAAAGAGCCTTTGGACTATTCCTACGGTTCCTATGGCCAGGGTTCGACCGGGCACTTTTTGGGTGAACAGTTTCAGATACAGACCGGTACAAAGCTAGTGCATGTTCCCTACAAGGGCGCGTCGCCCATGATGTCGGACTTGCTGGCCGGCCATTTTTCTTTTGCTTTTCCTGATATCGGCTCGGCCAGGCCGCACCTGAACTCCGACAGGATTCGTGTCTTGGCGGTGGCATCGGATAAACGCTTGAGCTTTTTGCCTGAAGTTCCAACGATGGCAGAGGCTGGCTATGCTGGTTTCGAGCTGCAGGGCTGGTATGTTTTCTTTGCGCCTGCTGGCACTCCACAGGCCATTGTTGACCGCTTAAGCACTGAAATCGCTGCGATTGTGCGTCAGCCTGAAGTGACTGAAAAGCTGATCGGTTTGGGGCTGTTGCCCGAGGGTGGTACAGCCGCTCAAGCTTCGCAGTTCATGACCAACGAGATGGTCAAATGGAAGGAAGTGGCAGAGAAGGCTGATATGAAAATTGAGTAGACTAGTGGCACATCGTCAGCCTCTTGGAAGTGCCTCCATGGATCAAAGCTCGTTCGAACCGTACTCTCGTCTGTCAGGGCCTTCGGACCTGGATATCAAGCCTGAGCTTGGTTCTGGTGTCGTGAAGTCGGCGCAGCGCGTCTTTGAAATCCTGGAGCTTTTCGAGCGTATCCAGAGGCCGGCGCGGGTGGCGGAAATCGTGGAAATGACCGATTTCCCTCAGTCCAGCGTATCGATGTTGCTACGCTCGATGGAAAAACTGGGCTATCTGAACTGGGATCCCGAAGACAGGACTTACGTACCCAGCCTGCGAGTGAATATGCTTGGAGGCTGGGTGCACGATGAGACCTTGCCTCATAGCTTACTGCGCACCGCCATGCGTGAATTAAGTTCACGCACCGGGCTTACCGTGGTGTTGGGACAGCCCAACGGGCGTTTCGTACGCTATGCGCACGTTGTGTTGGCTAGCAACGCCCACAGGAGCTATGTGCATCAGGGCATGGAGCGGCCATTGATAGGCTCCGCATTGGGATATGCGCTGTTGTCCGGCCTGGATGATGACCGCATCGGGCGTATTGCGCATGCGACGCTTACCCAGGGCGATAAAGTCAGAGGAACACGCAATTTGGCACAGGCTTGGGCCACGGTGGAAAAAGCTCGGCGTTTGGGCTATGCCTTTTCTACACGCCACACCACGCCTGGCGCTGCTTCTTTTTCCTTTTTGCTTGGCCTTCACGACAAGCCTGGCGTTCTGGCGAAAGCCACAAACGTATTTGGCCTGGCCTTGGCTGGCCATCGTCAGTATTGCGAGCAGCACATCAGGGAAACCATCGTGTCTATCAACCAGATCGTCAAAGAGTACCTGCCTGATATTTACGTAAATTTCGATGACACATCTCCCATTGAAAAAATATAAACGATCGCCATGGCGCTAAGGAAACGTTACTAAATGGATACAGACAACACATTCAATGAAGCCGATTTCAGGGCTGAGGTGCGCTCTTTCGTCGAGGCGCATCTGCCTGAGGCCGTGCGCGGCAAAATTTTGCGCGGTGAAAAACTGCTGAAAGAGGAGTACGTCGATTGGCAGCGCAAGCTGTACGGCAAAGGTTGGATCGCGCCGTCATGGCCTAAAGAACTGGGCGGCACTGGTTGGTCATTGATGCAGCGCCGGGTTTTCCACCATGAGTTGGCCCTATGCTGCGCACCGGAAACCATTCCCTTCGGGATCACCATGGTAGGGCCGGTCATTTATACATTCGGGACACAGGCCCAGAAAGAGCGTTACTTGCCTTCTATCCTGAAGTCTGAGGAGTGGTGGTGCCAAGGGTTTTCGGAACCCAACGCTGGGTCCGATCTTGCTGCGTTGGGAACCCGCGCCGACGATATGGGTGACCACTACTTGGTAAACGGTCAGAAGGCCTGGACTACACATGGCAAGTTTGCCGACAAGATGTTCTGCCTGGCACGGACCACCAAGGAAAATAAACGGCAGGAAGGGATTTCGTTCTTGCTGTTGGACATGACGGCTCCTGGCGTGGAGGTCAGGCCGGTTATGACCATTGACGAAGGCGCCAGCATCTGTGAAGTATTCCTCAAGGACGTCAAGGTACCCAAGGAAAACCTGGTCGGAGAAGTCGGCAAGGGTTGGAGCTATGCAAAGTTCCTGCTGGGCCATGAACGCGCGATGATTGCTCGCGTGGGCCGCTCCCGTATGCAGTTGACGCGGGCTAAGGACTTGCTGGGGCAGGTGTCTGCAACGGAAGCGCTGCCGGCTGGTCAGGAAATGTTCCAGATGCGTTTACAGGAAATCGAGTGCCGTCTGCGCGCGCTGGAAGTTTCCGAACTGCGGGTGCTGTCGCAGCATACCGATAAAGGATTCGATCCTTCGATGGCTTCAATGCTGAAGATAGAGGGTTCGGAAATCTGCCAACAATTAACTGAGCTGCTGGTTGATCTTGGCGGCCGGTACGCGATGGCCTACGAAGGGCGGACGCCGTCTGTGAGTATCGGGCCGGACTACCGACCAGGCCTGATGGGCGACCACTTATTCAATCGTGTGGCAACCATTTATGGCGGCAGCAACGAAATTCAGAAGAACATCATCGCTAAAAGCAGGCTGGACGTTTAAGCGAACTTAGGGAACTCACATGAATCTGGTTTTGACTGAAGAGCAGCAACTAATACGCGATAGCGTGCACGATTACCTGACTGGCTCATATGACTTTAGCGCGCACTCTGCACGGCTTGAGTCTAAAACTGGCCTGGATGCCAGCCGTTGGAATGATATTGCGCAGTTGGGTTGGCTGGGCGTGAACGTATCGGAAGAGGCGGGCGGCATAGGCGGCAAGGCAATGGATGCCTGGGTCGTGATGGAAGGCCTGGGCGCTAGCTTGTGTTTCGAGCCGGTCTTATCTACAGCTGTGCTGAGCGCGCCCATACTTGAGCATGCGGCCAAGTCCAGCGACACCGCCGGCAAGGTGCTGGCACAGGTCCTGGATGGCAAGTCCAGCGTGGCGCTTGCCTATTCGGAGTCGGCGCGTGGCCTGGGTACTTTCGATCTGGCTACCGTTGCCGAGCCGGTTGCTGACGGCGGTTACCGAATCAACGGCAAGAAAGTTTTGGTACCTGATGGCGCCAGCGTGCAATGGATAATTGTGCCGGCCCGGATCGGCAGCGCGGCTGACGGCGATATCGGCTTATTCCTGGTTTCGGGCGAAGTTGCCGGGCTGACGCGTGAAGGTGCGCCTATGCTGGATGGCTCGTGGGCTGCAGACATCACTCTGGACAATGTCATGGTCGATGCCCAAGCTGTATTGGGCAAGCCCGAGGCAGGACGGGGGATGCTGAAGCAGGCATTGCGCCGCGCCGTGTCGGCTCAATGTGCCGAGGCTGTCGGGGCAATGAGGGCGGCGCTTGCCATTTGCAAAAGCTACCTTCAGGAACGTCGGCAGTTTGGCAAGTCCTTGGCTGAATTTCAAGTATTGCAGCATCGCTTTGTCGATATGTGCATGGCTTACGAAAGGGCGTACTCCATGTCGCTTCTGGCGGTCAGTTGTGTTGATGCCCCTTCGCCTGAAAGTGATCTGGATCTAAGCCGTGCCAAGGTGATTGTTGGCAAGGCGGCAAGAAAGGTCGGCGGCGATGCCATTCAAGTGCACGGCGGCATGGGCATGACCTATGAATACCCCATTGGCCATTACTACCGGAAGCTATTGCTGTGCGACGTGCAGTTTGGTTCTGCCGACGAACACTTGCAGCACTTGATGCAAGCATAAAAACAAGATGGCCTACCGCTAAGTCCCCCTGCCTTCGGTCCCTGGCATCGAAGGCAGGTGCTGTTTTCATACAATAGCAGTCGACCAGCGACATAGGGAGTCCATCGGTGAACATCACGCTAAAGCAGTTGCGGGCTTTTTGCGCCGTTTACGAACTGCGCAGTTTTACCCAGGCGGCAAAAGTCCTGCACCTGACTCAATCGGCGGTCAGCAAATTATGCGCAGAACTGGAGCGTGAGTTCGGCCTGCCGCTTTTCGAAAGATCGACCCGGCACATAGAGGTCTGTGACGGTGCTAGTGTGTTGTACGCGCACGCTAATGAAATTCTGGGTTCGCTACGTTCGGCAGAACGCAGCCTGTCGAACCTGTTGGCGCTTGAAAGCGGCTCCCTGAATATTGCAGCGTCGCCCATGATGATGGTGGGGTTGATCGGCAAAGTGGTTGCCGATTTCCATCGAAGCTATCCTCGCGTCAAATTGAACCTGCTTGAGTTGTCGACGGATCAAACCATTGAATCCGTTTTGAATGGCCATGCCGATATTGGCCTGGTATCGGCCGAAGTTCAGGAGGAAAGGCTCAGCACCGAGGTTGTGTATTCGGACTTGATGTACGTGGTATGCCCGCCGGGGCATGAACTGCTGGCCAAGAAACGTTTGCTGTGGCCGGATTTGGTCAAGTATCCACACATCGTGCTTCACAATGTCTACAGCGTACGGCGCCTGGTGGACAGGATATTGGCAGAGCATGATCTAGCTTGTTCTGCTGTTATTCAGGCGGGTTTGTTGACGTCTGTTTTGGCACTGGTGAAGGATGGGTTGGGCATTACGATAGTGCCGGGTTATGTGTGTGAATTGGCGGCTCAGTTTGGTTTGGTGACGAAGCGTATAGAAGGGAAAACGGATTACTACCATCCGATATCTATGGTGCTACGCAAGCCGGCGAAGCATTCGATTGCGGCGCAGGTTTTTCAGGGGCAGTTGCTGGAGTATTTGCGGGGCAGGCAGGCGGAACTGGAGGGATAGCTGTTGCTTATGTTGCCGTTATCGCTGCGCCTCGTAATGATGATCGGAAGACGTTTCTTGCGGGTCGGCACCTACGGGAACTGACGGTACGCAATGCACGGCCTGTATCTCTCCTCTCAGACCGGCTGCTGGCCGTAGCCCTCTAGGCACGCCTTCTTACGCGACTGCCCCGGTCACAGCCGCCGCTTAAGAACGCAAAAAAAGCTACAGCCTAAACCGTCGCCATCATCAAAGCAAAGCAAGTATTCCAAAATGGAATCAAGTCATGATGATTATTCTCTTGTTGGGAATAAGTTGCATCTTTACAATCAAGCATCGTATTTATACAGTAGTCAGGGGAAAATCCATGTTGAAAAAAGCCATAGTGAGCGTAGCCGCAGCAGTAGGCGTCGCGTTTGCAGGAGCAAGCAGTGCAGCGGTCGAAAACTATCCTGCGCAACAAATCAAGATAGTGGTTCCGTTCTCGGCAGGTAGCGCCAGCGACACCACGGCCCGCATCATTGCAGAACAACTGGGTACCAGGCTCAAAGTAGCCGTTGTCGTCGACAACAAAGCCGGCGCTTCAGGCACCATTGGTTCGCGTGACGTGTCACGGGCTAAAAATGATGGCTACACCTTTGCATTGACCAGCAGTTCCACGCACTCGGCTACGCCAGCGCTCTTCAAGAATCTGCCTTACGATCCCATCGAAGATTTCGTGCACGTGGCCCGTATCGTGACGATTCCGATGATGCTGGTGGTCAACGAAAGCAACAAAGTGACTTCGGTTGCTGACCTGGTGGCTGAGTCCAAGAAAACGGGTTTGAACTACGGCTACGGCTCGGCGTCTAGCCAGATCGCTGGTGCGTCGTTCAATCTTGAAGCCAAGATGTCCGATAACCGCATCGCCTACAAGAGCCAGCCGCAGGCGATCACCGACCTGTTAGGCGGCCATATCGACTATTTGTTCGGCGACCTTTCTGTTGTGACTTCCATGGTCAATGCCAACAAGTTGCGCGGACTTGCCGTTACTTCACAACAGCGCCTGAAGGAATTTCCTTCCATTCCGACGCTGGATGAGCTGGGCTATCCTTTGAACCTGATCGTTTGGGTTGGGATGGCTGCTCCCAAGGACACTCCCGCCGATATCGTCGCTTTGATGAATAAAGAAATCACGGAAATCCTGAAGGATGAAGTGGTCATCGAAAAATTCAAGAAACTGGGCATGGAAGTGTCGCCGAACTCCGTATCGGAGCATGACGCTTTCACCAAGCAGCAGAAAGAGGTCTGGACGGCACGCGTGAAGGCTGCAGGGATTGAGCCACAATGATGCAGCCTACTTCTAGCCAGGGCGCCGATAAGGCGTTGGCTGGCATCAAGGTTTTGGACTTGACGTCCGTAATCATGGGGCCGGTTTGCACGCAGATTCTAGGCGGCTATGGTGCGGAAGTAGTCAAGGTGGAATCGCCCGAGGGCGATATCATGCGGCACGCCGGTTCGCGATGCGAGCCGGAAATGGGTTCCATGTTTTTGCATGTGAATCACTACAAGAAGTCCATCGTTATCGACTTGAAGAGCGATGAAGGGCGTCAGTTGTTGTGGCAACTGATTCCCGAGTACGACGTGCTGGTGCATAACATTCGCCGCGATGCGATCGAGCGTCTGGGCTTTGGATATGACGCCGTACGTGCCGCCAAGCCGGACATGATTTATGTGGCGCTCAGTGGTTATGGTGAAGACGGCCCCTATGCTGCCAAGCCGGCGTTTGATGACATCATACAGGCGCAGGCGGGGCTGGCCAGCCTTTATGCCCTGCAAACCGGTCATGAGCCGGCTTATTTGCCGTCATTGATTGTCGACCGGCATACGGGAACTGCTGCTGCGCACCGCGTCTTGGCTTCATTGTTCCGGCGCCAGGCCTGTGGGCAAGGCGAATACATCAATGTGCCCATGTTTGAAACGATGGCGGAATTTGTGTTGTCTGACCACTTGGGCGGCAAGTCCTTTGATCCGGCAAGCGAAGATACTGGCTACTCGCGGCTATTGACCCGCCATCGCCGCCCTTATCGCACCAGCGATGGCTATATTGCGGCGGTGGTCTACAACGATAAGCATTGGAAAGCATTTTTCGACTTGATCGGCAAGCCGGAGATGTTTGCCGATAGTCGTTTCGGTTCGGCTTCGGGCAGGGCCAGTAATTACGATGCCATCTATAAATATATCGCCGATGTGTTCGAGACGAACACCTGCGAATTTTGGATAGCATCGCTGACCAGCGCGGATATTCCATGCGCCATGGTCAATGACATTGCGATGCTGGCAGACGACCCGCACCTGAAGGCCGTCAAGTTTTTCTCTGAATATGTCCATGGCCGCTCCGGTGTAAAGTACCAGGCGGTCAATAAAAATATGGCGGATGCGAGTCATCAGCCGCCAGGTAAAGGTCAGCATACGGTCGAAGTTCTGACCAAGCACGGTTTCTCGAACGAAGCGATTGAAGCACTGTTGAAAAGCAAGGCTGTGTACAACGGCCAGCAAGACAAGGAATAGGGATATGAACCTGAAAGAGCAAGCTGTATCGATTGACGAGTCTGGCGTAGCAACGCTGACCATCTGCAACGGCGGGCCGCTGAATATTGTCAGCCGCCAAGTGGCGCAAGACCTGACGGCCTTGATTCATTCGTTGGCCAAGGACACGGCCATCAAAGTCCTGATCATCCAGGGAACGGGCAGCAAAACCTTCATGGGCGGCGCCGACATCAAGGAAATGGTTGCCTTGAAGCCAGCTTCCGCCAAGGAATTCATCACTGCGCTGTACGAGCTATGCGAAGCCGTACGCTTGTTCCCTGCGCCAACCATTGCCCGGATCGATGGCTGGTGCATTGGCGTAGGGTTCGAGTTGGCGGCATGCTGTGATATGCGCTATGCCTCTACAAGTTCGCAGTTCACCATGCCTGAAGTCAAAATCGGCATACCGTCTGTTATTCAGGGCGCGCTGCTGTCGCGCTTGATCGGAGAAGGGCGGGCACGTTGGTTGATGCTTTCCGGCAATGCCATCGATGCACAAACCGGGTTGAACTGGGGCTTGCTGAATGGCGTGGAAACTTCTGAAAATCTGCACGCGCACGTCGATGAATTCGCCCGTGAATTGGCAGAGTGCGGTGCCGTGGGCATGCGCATGCAG
>DATJCP010000072.1:0-3192 GCA_035514715.1 Candidimonas sp. | reverse complement strand
TTCAAACTGGCCGCCATTCATGCCCGCCTGTACGGTAACCGTGCCATCAACTTCGTTAACCGCCACGATACGGTTCATACGTTTCAGGTCGACAACCACCTCGCAATTAAGCGGAATGGTCCCGCCCAACACACCCGACCCAGCGCCAAAAGGGATCAGGGCAATTTTCTCCTGAATCGCCAGCCTGACTATGGCAATCAGCTCAGTTTCGTCAGCGGGACAGATAATCGCGGCAGGCAGCGTAGAGGGCAGCTTGCCCGCACGCAACCGAAACAAACCATAAGGCAAGCGATCACGGCAATAGCCATAGCGGTCTGCATGCGAAGCCAGAAAATAGGCCGGCCCGACAATCTCGGCAAATGCTTCGCATAGGGATGCAGGAAGGTCTTCTACACGCCACCCTGGCGGCAGCGCCGGCACAACCCCGCCAACATTATTGAAAGATGCCTGTTTGGTCATGCCTGCTCCCTATTCATATCGAGTTATTCACGTTTGAGCAAACGATTGTTCATATTGCCGGACTAAGAGTCCTTGTGTCAACTTTTTTTTGAGATGAGCGGTGGATTGAACACCCACAAGCAGTCTTGCAGGTAGAGGCTTACCCTACTTCCCAACGCCAAGCGTCGCTGCACATTTCCTGAATCCCTTTTTCCGAACGCCACCCCAGCTTCTCATAAGCCAGCCCGGTATCGGCCCAGCAGGCGGCAATGTCGCCAGGGCGGCGCGCCACCAGGTCGTAGGGGATCGTCTTGCCGCTGGCCTGCTCGAACGCTTTGATCATCTCCAGCACTGAATAGCCTTTTCCTGTGCCCAGATTCACCGTCAGCAATTCCTGCTCAGTCTGCAGACAATAGCGCAAGGCCTGCACATGGCCCTGCGCCAGGTCCATGACATGGATATAGTCACGCACGCCGGTGCCGTCGGGCGTGTTGTAGTCGCTGCCATAAACCTGCACTCTGGCCCGGCGCCCTGTCGCCACCTGCGCTATATAAGGCATCAAATTATTGGGCACGCCTTGCGGTGCTTCGCCTATCAGCCCACTAGGGTGCGCACCAACCGGGTTGAAATAGCGCAACCGAGCAATGCGCCAGCCGCTTTCGCTTTGGTATAAATTTTCCAGAATGTCTTCCACCACCAGCTTGGTGTGCCCATACGGATTGGTGGCCGAACGCGGATGGCTTTCGGTTAACGGCAGCTGTTGCGGGTTGCCATATACGGTTGCCGATGACGAAAACACAAACGTCCTGACGCCCGCCTGCTTCATGGCGCCCAGCAACTGCACGCTGCCATGCACGTTGTTGTCGTAATAGGCCAGTGGCTTCTGGGTAGATTCACCTACGGCTTTCAGGCCGGCAAAGTGCAGCACAGCCGTGATTTTATGGGCATCAAAAAGCGCTGCCAGCGTCGCTGCATCGCGTACGTCGCCCTGAATAAAATCGGGCTTGGTGCCGGTTATTTTGGCGATGGCGTCCAGCACCGCTACTGTACTGTTGCACAGGTTATCCAGGATGACGACGCGGTAGCCTGCCTGCTGCAGCGCCACCGTGGTGTGGCTACCAATAAAGCCGGTACCGCCGGTAACGAGTATGGTCTGGGTCATGAGGTTAAGAAAATCACGATGCAAACCGACACAATAGCGTCAACTTGTCGTCTTGACCAAGAGATCCTGTTATATAGTCAACAAAAAACTTTCCTCGGGAAACCAGCGGCGCCATGCTCACCACCCTTAATGCCACCATCTCGCAAGTGATATTGTTGCCCGGCATACTTTTGCTGCTAATGATTGCAGGCTGTATCTTGCTGGCATACCGATTTCGCCGTTCGGGCTGGACGCTGCTACTTATAGGTATCAGCAGCCTGGCGATATTAAGCATGCCCTTCACCGCCCACCACATGATAGACACGCTGGAACAGCAATCGGCCGTTGATCCAGCCGCCTTGACCAAGGTGCAGGCCATTGTGGTGTTAAGCGGCGGCATCCGGCATAGCCAGCCGGAATATGCATCTGACGTGTCAAACAGCGCCACTCTGGATCGCCTGCGCTACGCGGCTTACCTGTATAACCAGTACGAACTGCCCATACTGGTAACCGGCGGCAGCCCTTCCGGTGGAGAGCCTGAAGGCTGGGTCATGAAGCGAGAACTTGAAACTGTATTTTCAGTGCCGGTGTATTGGGTAGAGGCCAAGTCCATCAACACGGCGGAAAACGCTGAATTCTCCAGGAAAATTCTGCAGCCGGAAGGCGTCGATACGATTGCGCTGGTAACCCACGCTTGGCATATGCCCAGAGCCAAGCGGGTCTTTGAACTTGCAGGTTTTACCGTCGTTGCCGCCCCCACCGTTTTTCATATTGAATCGGTGGCGGGGGTAATGAATTTCATTCCCCGGGCAAGCTATTTTGAGATCGCCAATACCGCTCTCCATGAATGGGTGGGGATGGTTTGGTATGGGTTAAGCGACTAACCCGCCCACACCCCTTCGCCATCGGGCAAATCCAGATGCGTCAGGATAAGACCTAAAGCGTTGGGAACCGTAAATGCCAGTCCGTGGCCTTCTGGAAGGCCCGGCCCAACTTGATCAAGGTAGCCTCGTCAAAGGCTTTGCCATATAACTGCATGCCAATGGGCAAGTTAGCCTCATCGAATCCGGCAGGTATCGACAGACCGCAGGACCCCAGGAAATTGCCTGGCCGAGTAAATGCCGCCAAGGGTGTCTTGGCCTCGTCAACCTGCGCTAGAGGACATGCCGTAATTGGTGATCCTGGCACCAGTAAAGCATCGATATCTGTCATCCAGGCTGCCCAATCGCGTTTGGCTTGCTGATGCGCGCTTATGGCTTGAATATAGGTTGCTGCGGAAATGGACTCGCCGCTTAGTACACGCTTGCGTACCCACGGGCCGATTTCCAGGTCCATGTCCTTAATATATTCGTGATGTATCGCGTAGGCCTCAGCAGCAATGATCTGGCCGTTTAACAACATCATTTGATGGAAATCGAACGGAAATTCCTGCTCGATAAAGGTGGCGCCCATTTCAGTAAATACGCGCACTGTCTCATTTAACGCGTCGGCGACAGAGGGCGCAATTTCGATAGGGTAGGATTCAGGGGGAATCAGGCCTATTACGACGCCAGCCAACGACTCTTCATCGTCGATCCTGGCATGTAAATCGATTTTTGTACGTGGCGCGCTAT
>DATJCP010000071.1:0-2484 GCA_035514715.1 Candidimonas sp. | reverse complement strand
CTGCACGGCCGGTCGTTTTTCAAGTGGATGAACCCTCTGAGTAACAGCACAACCCCAGTGGCTTGTGAGACACCCGCCGTGTGCTTCGTGCCGGCGGGTATTTCGTTTGGGGCGCCAGTATGAAAGTCCTCATCGTCAATGTCGACCTTGGCAAGCCCGATTATCAGGCTCATGCCGACGAATTTCTGATGCTGGCCAAAGGCGCGGGGGCTGATGTCGTAGCTACCGTTCTGGCCAAGCGCTCGCGTCCTGATGCCGCATTATTCATCGGTACTGGCAAGCTTGAAGAGGCTATCCTTCTTGCCGATGAGGCAGGGGCTGAAATTGTGCTGTTCGATCAGCCGCTTGCGCCAGGGCAGCAGCGCAACCTTGAAAACGGCTTCAAGCGCCGCGTGGTGGATCGCGTAGCCTTGATCCTGGATATTTTTGCGCTTCGGGCCCAAAGCCACGAAGGCAAGCTGCAAGTTGAGCTGGCGCAATTGCAGCATTTGTCTACGCGATTGACCCGTATGTGGTCCCACCTTGAGCGTCAGCGTGGCGGTATCGGTATGCGGGGGCCAGGCGAAGCCCAGCTTGAAATGGATCGCCGTATCATCGGGGATAAGGTTCGCTTGTTGAAAGAGCGCCTGGCCAAACTGCAACGTCAACGTACCACGCAACGCCGCTCGCGCTCGCGCAGCGGTATTTTGTCGGTATCGCTGGTGGGCTATACCAACGCCGGTAAATCAACCTTGTTCAACGCGCTGACGCGCGCGGGCGCCTATGCGGCCGATCAACTGTTTGCTACGCTGGATACAACCACGCGCCGAGTCTGGATCGAGGGTGCGGGGCAGGTGGTTGTTTCGGACACCGTCGGTTTCATTCGCGACTTGCCTCCTACACTGATAGCTGCGTTCAGGGCTACGCTGGAAGAAGCGGCGCAGGCCGACTTGCTGCTGCATGTGGTCGATGCCTCTAGTCCGCAGCGTGATGAGCAGATGGCTGAAGTTGATAAAGTACTGGTTGATATCGGCGCCGATCAGGTGCCTCGGATACTGGTCTATAACAAAATAGATGAAGCAGGGTATGAGCCTCGGGTGGAGCGTAACGAACATGGTACGATTGCACGAGTTTTTGTGAGCGCTCTGAAGCGCGCCGGTTTAGATGGTTTGCGTGGGGCAATCATCGAGTCGAGTCAAATCGCGGGAAATAATGCGTCAAATATCGAAAATATACAATCTGAATGATCCCGGTTGGGGTCGCGGCAACAATAACGGCTCCGAGCCTCCTCGGCGGCCCAAGGGGGACGGCCCCCCCGATCTGGACGAGGTCTGGCGCGACTTCAATAATCGCCTGGGTTCCTTGTTTGGCCGCAAGCCCAAGCGTGGGGGTAACGGTTTTGGCGGCGGTGATAATGGCTCCGGCAACGGTGGTATTCCGCAGTTGCCCAAGAGTTCGCCCAAGCTGATAGGCGCGCTTGTCGTTGTCGCGCTCGGCTTATGGCTGGGTAGCGGCTTCCTGATCGTTCAGGAAGGGCAGGTTGCGGTCGTTACCAAGTTTGGTAAGTACACCAAGACCTTGCCTCCAGGCTTGCAGTGGCGCCTTCCTTACCCTATTGAAGCCCACCAAATGGTTAATATTTCGCAATTGCGTACCTTCGAGGTAGGCTATCGCGGAACGGCTCGCAACAAGGTGTTGCCCGAGTCGCTTATGCTCACTACCGACGAAAATATTGTCGACTTGCAGTTTGTCGTGCAATACCGTTTGATGTCTACCGGTGCGCCCGACTATCTCTTCAAGACCAGCCAGCCTGATGAATCTGTTCGCCAAGCTGCCGAAACCGCCATGCGCGAAATCGTAGGCAAGAAGCCTATGGACTTCGTCTTGTACTCCGGGCGTACTGAAGTCGCCAACGAAGTGCAGAAGCTGGCGCAAAGCATTCTGGATCGTTATCAGACGGGTATTCAGATCAGTACAGTAGCCATCCAGAACGTACAGCCGCCCGAGCAGGTCCAGGCAGCCTTTGACGACGCCGTCAAGGCGGGTCAAGACCGCGAACGCCAGATCAATGAAGGGAATGCCTATTCCAACAAGATCTTGCCGGAAACCCAGGGTCAGGTCGCTCGAATGGTTCAGGAAGCCGAGGGCTACAGCGCCACGGTTGTTGGCGATGCCCAGGGTGACACGGCGCGCTTTAGCAGCGTAGAAACTGAATTCGCCAAGGCGCCTGGCATTACTCGCGAGCGTATGTACTTGTCGACGATGCAGGAAATCCTGACTAACACCAGCAAAGTGATGATCGACTCGCAAGCCAGCAATAACATGTTGTATTTGCCTCTGGATAAAATCATGCGCCAGGTAGCAGGTTCGCGTGCTGGTTCCAGCGGTTCGCTTGAAAATACCGCTGCGGCAGCTGCTGCAGCGGCTGCGCCTTCCAAGGCGGCAAGCACTCCTGCCAAAGCCCGTACGCCCGACACCAGGGGTTCTGCACCGAGCTCGCTGTTG
>DATJCP010000070.1:0-5785 GCA_035514715.1 Candidimonas sp. | reverse complement strand
GAAGACGATAGCGGCACAAAAAAACTGGCTCGCCCGATCAAGGGGCGGGTTGAGTTCCGCAACGTATCCCACCGTTTTCCCAATGCGTCTACCGATACGCTGTCTGATGTTTCATTCACGGCGGAGCCCGGTCAAACCGTGGCCCTGGTAGGGCGTTCGGGCAGCGGTAAAACTACCCTGGTCAACATGCTGCCGCGTTTTGTTTACCCCGGTTCAGGCACCGTGACTATCGATGGGCAAGACGTCAAAGAAGTTGAGTTGCGGGAGCTGCGCTCCCATTTGTCGCTGGTAAGTCAGGATGTCGTGCTTTTCGAAGGCACTATTGCCGACAACGTGGGGTATGGCGCGCTGCACGATGCCAGCCACGAAGAAATTCGCTCAGCGCTTCAGGCTGCCAATCTGCTTGAGTTTGTCGAAGGCTTGCCGCAAGGGCTGGATACGCCGGTAGGTGAGAATGCCAGCCAGTTGTCGGGTGGGCAGCGCCAGCGTCTGGCTATCGCCCGCGCTTTGATCAAAAATGCGCCCATCCTGATTCTCGATGAGGCCACATCGGCATTGGACAACGAGTCGGAAAGGCAGGTGCAGGCTTCGCTGGAGCACTTGATGGTTGGGCGCACTACCTTGGTAATTGCCCATAGGTTGTCTACCGTCCAGAAGGCCGACCGTATCGTCGTTCTGGATGCAGGGAAAATTGTTGAACAAGGCCGCCATGAAGAACTGCTCGAAATGAATGGCCGTTACGCTTCGCTTTACCGTATGCAGTTCCGGGATGATAGCTGATCATGAATGGAAACAAAAAAATGAAAAAAATAGCGATGTTATTGGCATTGACCGTGCTGGGCGGATGCGCTGCCGGCCCAGCCGGATTAAGGGTAGTCGACTTGCGCGATCCCCAGTACTTTCGTGGTGAACATACGATACCGCTAACGTTTCCGAAGATTCAGATGGCGCTGTTCAAGCACCAGGCGGCGTGCGGTAGCGCGGCTCAGTTTTCCATGGATCCGCGTCAAACAGGCTATGCCACGTTGATTGACCAGCCCGCAGGTGACGCCAACTTTGAGCATGCCGTTCTGGTCGACTTGACCCAGTATCAAGCCACCATGATGGAGGAGTCACGCACCAAGGCCAAGGTGTATACGTATTATGCAGACTCGGCTACCAAAAAACGCATCGATCAGCTCTTCAACGCGATTACGCACCCTGACGTGTGCCCTGAAAAGTAGTGGCTTTTTAGGGAAGGCGGGCGTCGCCTACGACGCATTCCCCGGCTATGCGCCGTATAAGAACAGATGCCGTATTGGTGACAATCAATCGTGCGTTCCCGCAGCTGGGGCCGCCCTGTTCGATGATCACCTCGCCTTCTTCTAAAGAGAGTCCCGCATAACGTATCGCTGTCGGAGCGATGCCGCCTGTCGCCATGTCTTCTTGCTCATCACAATGAATAGGGAAGTGGCGCGCAAGAACTCGTGGGTTACGTTCATCTCGATAAATCGCGAAGGCATAGATACCGGTGACACCGTGCCGTTCGCAGAGTGCATCGCGCCGGTAAGCGTCGATAGCTATTGTCTCGAGATACGATTTGTCGGGTAATTCCACGAATAGTTTTTCCCTCAATGCACCGCAGGAGCGGCCAAGCCGTGCACCGTTCTCGTATGTAATTTGGGTACTGGAAAGCCCCATTACATGTGCTGCCTCGGCTAGTTCAGCGTCTGATTCTATCGGCCGCGAGGCAAATTCCTGTTGCCGGTACGACCACCGGCCAAGCCGATCTCGCTCGACTTGCATCGTGGACCCTGCGATACTGAAAGTGAAGGAATTGTTCGTGTGCACTTCGTGGAAGAGCCATGCGGCGGCTGCCAATACTCCGTGACCGCAGAATTTAATTTCGCCGCCTGGCGTGAAAAAGCGCAAACAGATGCCTGACGAGGTTTTGCCGTGTTGAATCCAGGTAACCTCGCTTTGCAGGCGGGCAGCCATATCGACACATGTGTCGATATTTATTTGTTCTCCTGGTAACGTTGTAAAGACGAAAGCAGGATTCCCCTGCCGGCCATCAACGCAAAAGGCATAGACCAGCCTACCGTGTTGTATTTCTATGGTTTTCATATGGCGTAAATAAGGCTGATACAAGTAGATATATGAATTTGTCTGGCGCCGATAAAATAACGTGAGGTCGATTATGAAAAAAACACTCCATCCTCCCGTGTTTTTTACCTCGGCAGTATTTATTCTGCTAACGGTAGTTTTTACTATTGTCGCGCCAACTGCAGCGCAGGCAGTGTTCAGCACCATCCAGGCCTGGATACTGGAAAATGCAAGCTGGTTCTATATTCTCACAGTAGCAATCATCCTGCTTTCAGTTGTGTTCCTGGCGGTAAGCCGCTATGGCGATATCAAGCTCGGGCCCGATCACAGTCAGCCCGACTACCGGGATGTGACTTGGTTCGCCATGTTGTTTTCTGCGGGCATGGGTATTGGGCTAATGTTTTTTGGCGTGGCCGAGCCCGTCATGCACTTCGTCAATCCACCAGTGGGTGATCCGGGCACCGTACAGGCCGCACGTGAAGCCATGAAGATAACGTTCTTTCACTGGGGGCTGCATGCGTGGGCCATCTATGCCATCGTTGGGCTGATTCTGGCTTTCTTCAGCTATCGGCATGGGTTACCCCTGACGCTGCGATCGGCTCTTTATCCATTGATCGGGGATCGTATCTACGGCCCCATCGGGCATGCAGTAGATATCTTCGCCATCATCGGAACGGTTTTCGGTATTGCGACTTCGTTGGGTTTGGGAGTGGCGCAGATCAATAGCGGGCTGAATCATCTGTTTGGCATTCCGGTAGGCATAACAACCCAGGTCATCCTGATCATCATTGCGTCGTTGCTGGCCACCATTTCGGTGGCCAGCGGGCTGGATCGAGGAATACGCATTCTGTCGGAAACCAATCTGGCGCTCGCCGTGGCGTTACTGCTGTTCGTGTTTGTGCTGGGACCAACAGTTTTCGTGTTGCAGACCTTTGTGCAGAACACTGGTTCGTATCTATCTGAAATAGTCGACAAGACGTTTAATCTCTATGCCTACGAGCCTAACGATTGGATCGGCGGCTGGACCCTCTTTTATTGGGGCTGGTGGATCGCATGGTCGCCTTTTGTAGGTCTGTTCATTGCCCGGATTTCCCGCGGCCGCACAATACGAGAGTTCGTGCGTGGCGTTTTACTTGTTCCCGCAGGCTTCACGCTATTGTGGATGACGGTGTTTGGCGATACGGCTATTCACTTTATCTTGGTTGATGGGATTCAGGGTTTTGCACAGACTGTGGCCCAGGACAGCTCGCTGGCCCTGTTTGTATTCCTGGAGCAGCTACCGCTATCCAGTATTACGTCAACAATTGCCATTGTGATGGTGGTTGTCTTTTTTGTGACGTCCGCCGACTCGGGGGCGCTGGTTGTAGATCTGCTCGCATCTGGGGGAGCCGAAAACTCCCCGGTTTGGCAGCGTATTTTTTGGTCTTTGTTAATGGGCGTGGTGGCCATTGCTCTGCTGTTAGCCAATGGGCTTGAAGCATTGCAGACTGCCACCATCGCCAGTGCTTTGCCGTTTTCGGTGGTCCTATTGCTCGCAACATGGGGGCTGTTCAAGGCGCTGAAGTTGGATGCGACCAAGCGGCGCATCCGCTACCAGGCCGTCACCCGGACCCAGCACCCGAGTAACCGCCAGTCGTGGCAGCGGCGATTGCGCAATATAGTCATGATGCCAAAGCGGCAGCATGTATTGCGCTTTATGAATGACATCGTGCTGCCAGCTATGCACGCTGTTGCGGGCGAGCTGCGCCAACAGGGCTATGAGGTGGAGGTCACTGAAAAGGGCGAAAACAATGAAATCAAGCTGGAAGTGCGGCACCACGGTGAATACATGGACTTTGCCTATGCTGTTTGGCCGCTGGAGCAGATCCGACCCATACTGACTTCAGATGAATTGAATGACGAGGAAGAACGCCGATATTTTCGCGCCGAAGTTTTCCTGCGCGAAGGCGGACAAGACTATGACATCATGGGGTGGAGCGAAGAGGCCGTGATTGGCGATATCCTGGATCAATACGAACGTCACCGTCAGTACCTGCATATGGTACATGGTTCGATAGCACCTGAGGCGAGTGCGACTTAAATTTCTTGTGCTGTCCGCATATAAAAGCTCGCCGCGGACCTCAGGTCGTGATGCGGGAGTCTTTAAGCCTCAGATCAGAACGATGTCGTATTGTTCCTGGGAATACTGGCTTTCGACCTCCAGGGATATCGGTTTGCCGATAAAGTCGCCCAGCATGGCCAGGTGCGGGCTTTCTTCCTCCAGAAACAAGTCCACAATGGCCTGCGACGCCAGGATGCGGAATTCCTTGGGGTTGAATTGCCGCGACTCACGCAATATTTCACGCAGTATTTCGTAGCATAGCGTGCGCGGCGTGCGCACGTTGCCTCGCGATTGGCAGGTGGGGCAGGGCTCGCATAGCTGGTGCGCCAAGGAATCGCGTGTGCGTTTACGCGTCATTTCCACCAGCCCCAACTGGCTGAATCCGCTGACCGTCATGCGGGTTCGGTCTTTGGACAGTGCTTTGTTAAGTTCAGCCAGTACCGATGCACGGTGCTCGGCATCATCCATATCAATAAAATCTAGAATGATGATGCCGCCCAGATTGCGCAGGCGCAATTGGCGAGCCAGTGCAATGGCGGCTTCCAGATTGGTTTTGAATATGGTGTCGTCAAAATTGCGCCCGCCCACGAATCCGCCGGTATTGACGTCGACGGTGGTCAGGGCTTCGGTCTGGTCGATGATAAGGTAGCCGCCCGACTTCAGGTCCACCCGTCTGGATAACGCCCGGGCGATCTCTTCGTCTACGTTGGCTGTGTCGAACAGGGGGCGTTCGCCACTGTAGTGTTTGATGCGATTTAATACAGAAGGGGTATAAGTTTTTGCCCAGTCCAGCAGTTCCTGCGTCGTAGTGCGGGAATCCACCGTGATGGTGCCCGTGGACGGCCCCACCATATCGCGCAGTACGCGCTGGGCCAGTGTCAGGTCTGTGTACAAGACAGATGGCGCGGGCTGGGTTTTTGCCTTGGCTTGTATGCTGTTCCATATCGTACGCAAGTACGACTGATCCGCCTGAAGCTCTTCATCAGTTGCGCCTTCTGCCTGGGTGCGGACAATGAATCCGCCGCTTTCATCCTCGGGCATGAAAGACAGCACGCGTTCGCGCAACGAGACCCTATCTTCTTCCGACTCGATCTTTTGAGATATGCCGACGTGGGGGTCGTAAGGCAGGTATACCAGCATACGGCCGGCAATACTGATTTGGGTAGAAAGACGCGCACCTTTCGTGCCCAGAGGGTCTTTAATGACTTGCACCATTAGAGATTGACCTTCGAACAGCAGTTTTTCGATGGGGGTAATCAAAGCGCCGCTGGTGCGCTCAATCCGATTTTGCCTGAGGTCGGCGACATGGATAAAGGCCGCGCGATCCAGGCCGATATCGACAAAGGCGCTTTGCATACCAGGCAGCACGCGGACTACTTTGCCCAGGCAAAGGTTGCCGACGTGACCGCGCTGGATGCTGCGTTCTATATGTAGTTCCTGGACTGACCCTTGCTCGACTAGTGCTACGCGTGTTTCGAAAGGAGTTACGTTAATGAGAATGTCTTCAGTCATGTACTTATCGCAGCCAGTTGCTTGAATGCGATAAGTGTAGGGCGTATTGCGACGTTAATCGACAGTTACGCCAGCTTCTTTTACGAT
>DATJCP010000069.1:0-4517 GCA_035514715.1 Candidimonas sp. | reverse complement strand
TGATATGCAAACGCGTGGAAAAGTTGAGATGCGAATAGGCTGCTAATTTGCCAAGTTCATAGGTGGCGGCCGTAACGCCAACACCCAGGGTTTCCGACGTCTTTTTATTGATACCCTTTAGAGCAAAGGACGTGAAGGCGCTCAACATCAGGGGAACTCCAGAGTTTTTCGTGAACGGCCGGCCGCTGCCTTCCTTTGGTGCGGACCAGTTGAACAATCTGGTGAAAGAGGAACTGACCAAAGCGGAAAGCAAGAAGTAGAAGGCTCCGATCAGAAAAAGACGGCGGACGGAGTATCAGGTCCGCCGTTGTTTCGCAAGAACCGGGCACCGCTCTGACGGCTGGGATTCCCCAAGCCTGACCGCAAACATGGTTGAAGAAAATGCTTGACCATGAAGCGACTACAGGGTTTTTAATGCTGACATATCTAAAAGGAACGTGATATGTCTGCTTGCTGTTCAGGAGGATGCTCCTCCACCAAACCCCCAGGTACCGGGTCCGGTTGGCCCGCCATTGCCGTCGCCTCCATCTGGAGATTTCTGGGGTTCATTGCGGCACAGTCCGTCATCACCCAAGCCTGGGCTGAAATGGTGTCCCAGCCTGCTGTTCGGGCGGTAGCGCGGTTAGGGTGACAGATGGACCGGCTCCTTCTTGCTCTGCTGTTCCTGGCTTACTTTGCCGTAGCGTTCATCTGGCCGACGCTACGCGTCTGGCGCCAAACTGGCCTTAACCCGTACGTTCTGCCATCGAGCGACGATGCCTATGGCTTCGTCACATCGGGTTTCCGGTTCGTTCTTGTCGGGCTGGGCGTCTACGTCGTGGTACAGGCGCTTTGGCCCGACGCAGACCGGATGCTCGGCACGCTCGAATGGCTGGCCCATGCCGCGGCGCGTGGGGCCGGCTGGACGCTCCTCATCGCATCGCTGGTGTGGACGGTCATCGCCCAAACCCAGATGGGGCAATCCTGGCGGATTGGCATCGACCAGGAAAACGGGACGAACTTGGTCACGTCTGGCTTGTTTGTCTATTCGCGCAACCCGATATTTCTCGGCATGCGACTCAGCATGCTCGGCCTGGTGCTATTACGCCCCAATGTGGTGACGGTTGCGGCGGCGCTGGTGGCTGATGTGCTCATCCAGATTCAGGTTCGGCTCGAAGAAGACTTTCTGGTGAAGCAGCACGGCGCCAAGTACGAAGACTATGTGCGCAAGACGCGGCGCTGGCTTTGAGGCTATTTTGGAAGGGAAATAAGAATGAAAAATGAACTGAAAGCAGCATTTGATGCGGAAATGGCGCTAGCCATCGACCTGTACCGGAAGGGCCGACTGGGACGAGCCTTCGGGCATCTAGAGACCGCCCACGTCCTCGGCCAACGCCAGGTTGTGCCGCATGTGGTGACGCATTGGTGGATGCTCAAAATCGGCCTGAAACGCCGGTCCGCATCGGAGGTGGGAGGGCAAGCCGTACGTATCCTGCTCGGTGCATTGGGGTCAGCCGTTGGCGTCGTCCCGGTCGGCAATACGGGGGGAACCAGCCTCAATATGTTCAAACGCATGCCAATTGACCCGAGCATCCGGAATTTAGTCGAATAGCCGCCTATCGGTATCTTTTGCCATTGGTCTGGCGGCATTCCGTTTGCCAGGGAGTGCCCAAATCCCCACCGGTTGTACCAGACAACACCTACGTTGCTGCGCAGCTCAATGCCGGTCGCACAGTAGAACCGGCTGTGTCGTTGACGTTCCAGGCTGCACTTGCATGGGACTTGTAACCCCCCTGTTCCGCAGGTCGCATAACGATTATTTCTATTGATAAAGCCTCTTAGGGGCGAAATAGCCAAAGCTAGATAATTTTTGACTTGAATCAGAAAACACGCGGCGTGACCGCGTAAAAGGTCATCAAGAGGGCTACTTGTGACAACCGCCGCAAAGGGCATTGCTTGTATGCCTGGCCTTCCTTTCACTAAAGGAGATGGCCATGAAGCGAATGCCCGCCCTAGTTCTTCTGGCACTCGCCAGCGCAATGGGTGCTTGTCAACAACTTCCGCCTTCAACAGGCACGTCCACCCAAGCGCAGCAAACACCGCCAACGCAACAACAGGCGGTACCGAATCCAGCTGAGTTTGACAGGCAAATGGCCCAAGTGGAGGAGAACATCAAACGGATGCAAGAACAGATGGACCGGCTTCAACGCACGCAGGACCCACAGGAACGGCAGCGCCTGCTTCAGCAACATTGGACCACGATGCAAAATACCATGGCAGGCATGCGCGGCATGTGGGGGCCGGGGATGATGGGGTGCTGCGCCGGCACTCCAGTCACGGGTAGCGGGATGGGCGGCCCGATGATGGGAGGAATGATGGGTTGGCAGGGAGCCGGTGGTTATTATTCCAACCTCACCCCGGAGCAGGTAAGGCAGCGTCAATACATGACTGACCAATATCTGGCCATGCAACAGCAGATGATGAATCACATGATGTGGCATCAGAGATGGGCGAATCAGCTTCCCTCGCCAGCCCAGAAATGAGGCGCATTGCCTAGTCTAGGGCGTGGGCGGCCGCAGTGTCACGCGGCGGCCGCCGGTGAACGCTGTGAAGTCCGAACGCAATAGGCTGCGAGCATGAAAAAGCTAATCACCCACGCGACATTATTGGGACTGGTGGCGCTATCGCCACCTGCACAAAGCCAAATGGGAATGATGGGACGGGGAATGATGGGCATGTCCATGGTGCGGCATCACTTTGCCATGACGAATGGCATCAACCCCGCGTACGCCTCAAAGGAAAATCCGCTTCAGCCAAACGTGCAAACCATTGAAAGCGGAAAAAATCTCTTTGAGCAAAACTGTGCACGCTGTAATGGCGCAGCAGGTCGGGGTGACGGACCAGACGGGAAAAACTTGGTCCCGCCTCCGGCAAATATTGCCGCAATCAGCAAAATGCCGATGGCGACAGACGGTTACCTGTACTGGACCATCACGGAGGGAGGCGTCCCACTGGGAACGGGCATGCCTCCATTCGGTACCGCGCTGAAAGAAGAAGACATCTGGAAAATCATCACCTATTTGCGCGTACTCTGATGCGTGGTCGAGGATGAACGACAGCGCACTTGTGTGATGATACCTGTGGTCGTATCAATGGTCAGAGAGGTTATAGGACGGCTTTTTCAAACGCACATTGAATATGACACTCACCATGACAATGAAGAGAACCAATACTGTTACCACAAGAAAAGGCTCAGCTGGCAAAGCGGATGGGCCGATATTGATTTCAAATTAGCAATTTTGTTCCATTGCATCAGTTTAGCGAATGTGAATAAAATATAAATAGCCGCTCCCGTCACGGTGAGTCGGGAGCGGTTCTGATTATCAGGGCTGTTCGAATAGCCGGCCTGAGTAACTCGGCTGGTTCCTGCTTATAGTCATGAGGCATGGCAGGTTCCTACTTAATGTAATGGAGCCGGTTATGTCTTCTTCTCTCGTACGTTCCCGTATCAACGCCTTCCACCGCCAGTCCGGCCGTTGCATTTACTGCAATTTGCCGATGTGGTCCAATCATCCGGAACAGTTTGCTCAGGCATATGGCGTTACGCTTCGCCAAGCGCGCATTCTACGATGCACCGGCGAGCATCTTCATGCGCGCCAAGATGGCGGGACGACTGCACAATCGAACATCGTGGCAGCCTGCCTGTACTGCAACCAAGGTCGGCATCGACAGAAATGTCCTCCATCTCCGGAGGCTCACAGGCAGCGAATCAGGCAGAAGATAGCGCGCGGGCTCTGGCACGGCCCCTGGGTATTTAAGAGCAGTCTTGTTATGGAGGGAAGGTGGCTGTTGACGAAGTAGCTGTGTCATGCTTGGCCTACCGCTTATCAACGGGACTAGGAGCGTTAAAAAATTACCGTTTTTTGAGGCCAAATTTTTTTGGTCAGCTTATGCTTTATTTGGTGCCGATAGGACAGGTTATGCTTTATCGCCACCGTCCAGAGCTGGCAGAGGCCCCTAAGAAAGAGGACAACTTATGCTTTATTCTTTGGACAGATTATGGCTAACGGCACACTCTGGCCTTTTTCTTGTCATCGGCGCAACCCTTTACGTCGAATTCTTGGCGGTCGCGCTTGTCTTGGGTGGGGCCGACTTAAGTCGGTCCAATTCCGAAGCGTGTTGCTACACCGGCTTGCGGGCTTCGACTTGGGCTCCGCTCGACACGGTCGCCTCCTCGCCGATCAGGCCGCGCGGCCGGAAGATCAGTGTCAGCATCAGCACCAGCCCGATCAGGATGATCTGCGCAGCACCGCCCTTGACCTGCAGGCCGACTGGCAGCACGGCCTGAGCCGCGCTGCCGGAGAGAGTCCATACCGCCCACATCAGCAACGCACCGAGGATGGCGCCCTTGTTGTTGCCGCTGCCGCCGACGATCAGCATGGTCCAGACCTGGAAGGTAAGGATCGGCAGGAAGTCTTCGGGGCTGATGAAGCCGATGAAACTGGCGGACAGGGCACCGCCCAGCCCCATGATGGCGC
>DATJCP010000068.1:0-5193 GCA_035514715.1 Candidimonas sp. | reverse complement strand
ATAGCCCAGGTAATTGGCGCTGGCCAGCCAGCCGCCTTCAGCAAGCCCCAGCCCGGAATCGTTTTGCATCATGGGCAGCATGGGAGTGAAGGCAAACCGGCCTATGCCCATGGCCACAGCTAATGCGATGAATCCAGCGAGTGAAAGTACAACGGCAGACTGCTTGGGTTGCATGAAGACTCCTTGTTACACGAAACTGTAGCTGTATTAGGCAATATGTGCCAGCGCAACCCGGCCCAATACGTTACATTAATGCCTTGCTTTCTTTTTTCTTTTTCCTGCCATGCACCAGCGCATACTTATCCTCGATTACGGTTCACAAGTCACTCAACTTATCGCACGACGCGTACGCGAAGCGGGCGTTTATTGCGAAATTCATCCAGGTGATGTCGACAACACATTCATCGAGGGTCTGACCGGCCTGAAAGGCATTATCTTGTCGGGCAGCCACGCATCGGCCTACCACGAAGAATCGCTCAAGGTGCCTAGCAAGGTATTTGAAGCTGGCGTGCCTGTGCTGGGCATATGCTATGGCATGCAGTCTATGGCGGCTCAGTTGGGCGGCAAGGTCGAATGGTCCGATCACCGCGAATTCGGCTACGCCGAAGTGCGTGCGCATGGTCACACCAAGCTGCTTGACGGTCTGGAGGACTTCACCACGACTGAAGGCCACGGAATGCTTAAGGTCTGGATGAGCCACGGCGACAAAGTCACCGCGCTGCCGCCAGGCTTCAAGTTGATGGCATCCACGCCGTCATGTCCCGTCGCCGGCATGGCCGACGAAACGCGTGGCTTTTACGCTGTGCAGTTTCATCCTGAAGTTACTCATACCGCTCAAGGTGAAGCAATTTTGGCCCGTTTCGTTAACGAAATCTGCGGCTGCAGCGGCGATTGGAATATGCCTGACTATGTTTCCGAGGCGATCGCGAACATTCGCGCCCAAGTGGGCAGCGACGAGGTCATTCTTGGCCTGTCGGGCGGGGTGGATTCATCCGTCGCCGCAGCGCTTATCCATAAAGCCATCGGCGACCAATTGACCTGCGTGTTCGTTGACCACGGTTTGTTGCGCCTGAATGAAGGCAAGCAAGTCATGGAAACCTTCGCTGGTCACTTCGGCGTTAAGGTTATTCATGTCGACGCTACCGAACAGTTCATGGGTAAGCTGGCCGGTGTCAGCGATCCGGAAGCCAAGCGCAAAATCATAGGTAGGGAATTTGTCGAAGTCTTCCAGGCGGAAGCCGGCAAGCTCGCCAATGCCCGCTGGTTGGCTCAGGGCACTATTTATCCTGACGTTATCGAATCGGCTGCTGTCAAAGGCGGCAAAGCCGTCGCAATCAAATCGCACCACAACGTGGGCGGTCTGCCTGATACGCTGAACCTGAAATTGCTGGAACCTTTGCGCGAACTCTTCAAAGATGAGGTTCGTAAATTGGGCGTGGCACTAGGCTTGCCACCTGCCATGGTTTATCGCCATCCGTTCCCTGGTCCTGGCCTGGGCGTGCGTATCTTGGGCGAGGTCAAGCACGAATTCGCCGACCTGCTACGCCGCGCCGATGCCATTTTTATCGAAGAACTGCGTAAAACCGTAGATCCGGTCAGCGGTAAGAACTGGTACGACCTGACCTCTCAAGCATTTGCCGTGTTCCTGCCTGTGAAATCGGTAGGCGTCATGGGCGATGGCCGCACTTACGACTACGTCGTGGCATTGCGTGCCGTGCAAACGTCCGACTTCATGACAGCCGATTGGGCAGAGTTGCCTTATGCGCTGCTGAAGAAAGTGTCGTCGCGCATTATTAATGAAGTGCGTGGGATCAATCGGGTGACTTACGACGTATCCAGCAAGCCGCCGGCGACGATTGAATGGGAGTGATCCCGCGTCTGGCGCAGCCAGGCATCTGATGGCATAAAAAGCCGCTAAGCCCGCGTAATTGCGGGCTTTTTTTGTCTTGGGATGAGTGGCGTACTAATCAAATATATATTTGGTTAGTATCATATAAACCTGCTCTTGAGGCCTCAACAGATTCTAGAAAGCGGGATGTATGCTCAGCGCGAGCATGGCTGATAGCTGGCACAGTGGCCTGCCGGAATTTTGTTGCAAGGTATTGAAAGCATCCTGCACTGTTTGCAGATCGCTTTGGCTTGTCGGTGTTTTGGTGATGATGTTTGCCGTTACCAAACGCTCGACCACATGGCTGGTCAGGAAGAAGGTATCTTTACCGGCCAGGCGCAGGAATCCAGGACCTGAACGCCCACCCAGACGGGCGACCCGTTTGGCAAGAACCCGCCACAAGCCGATAATATCGTTGGCTGGCCAGGCAGCGATGTATGTACCGAAGCTATCGCCTTGTTCCTGGAAAATGTCCAGAATGAACTGGGCATTTCGGGGGATGGTGCGCAATTTTGTTAGGTCGCGAATGATGCGCTTGTTTTGCATGTGACCGTCAAGGTCGGCTTCGCTAAGCAAGGCCATGGTCTCGGGTGCAAAACCGGAAAATGCGTCCTCGAAGGCCGGCCACTTGGCGTCAATCACTGAGTGCCGCATGCCAGCCTGAAATATTCGTTGCGTCATCGCTGATAGATAACGGTCATCGCCTTTGTGCTTCAATTCATTCGGTGTCAGCGCCTGGGGTAGGAAAGCTTCCATGGCTTCGTCAGTATCAAAACGCGAACGTACCGTGTCGTAGAGCCACTGAAAAGTTAAAATCACTGTTGTTCCTTTGTTACGCCAGATGTACGCAATTGCGGCCGGCCGCTTTTGCGCGATAAAGCGCAGCATCCGCCAGGATCAGCGAGTCGTGGATGTCAGTGCCGTGCGTGGGATAACAAGCAATACCAAGGGAAATGGTCACGTTTCCTACGTTGTCAAAGTGGGTCTGTTCTACGGTGGATTTCAATCGTTCCGCAAAACGCTTTGCTGCATCGACTCCTGTTCCAGGCAATAAGACAACGAATTCTTCACCACCTATGCGGGCGACCACATCTTCCCTACGTGCTTCAGCCATGATCAGGGCGGTAATGGCTTTAAGGACTTTATCTCCAACGGCATGACCATACTTATCATTGACGTTCTTGAAGTAATCGATGTCGATCATCACTACAGCAACGTTCTGTGCGGCCCCCGTCATTTCTCCGATGGCTGCGTCCATCCCTCGGCGGTTAACGACTCCGGTAAGCGGATCGGTTGTTCCTTCCAGATGAAGTTTGCGTATCCGGTCGCCAACTGCTGAAAAACTCTGCATGAGGCCTTTTCGAATCAAGGCCGCCTCGACGTACCAGCCTTTAATAAAGTGGATACGCGAAAAGTCGGCGCGATTGTCCAAATTGGCCGCAACTTCTGCCAACTCACGTAAAGGATGGGCAATAAATCGTGCCAACCACCAGATGGCCAGCAAGCTGATGATGAACACTGGCAATGAATAGTAAAACGTTCTTAAAAATAGCTCATCAATGTTGGATAGAGCTGCTTCGGTGGGTCGCTGGGCGACGACAGTCCAGTTTGCGAATGGTATTGGCGCGTAGCTGACAAGCTGGTTATTGGCTTCGACATAGTTCGTGGGTTGTGCTCCCGTCTCGCCATGCAGCACTGCCGGTACGGGTTTCATGTCTTTGATTGATGAGCCAGTAAAGTCCTGTTTCGGAGGATAAACAATTGTTCCCATTTCATCCTCGATGTAGAAGTAGGGCCCGTCTTGATAATGCAGTTTGTCCAGGGCGTTTTGCAATGCGCTGTCACCTTGTAAGTACACTGCGCCACCGATAAACCCGGCATAGCTGCCATCGGATGAGAAAATTGGATGGGCGATAATACTCAGCCAGCGGCCGCTTCGCCCTTCGAAGGGACTACTAATTGCTGTGGTTTCTTTCGCATTGAGCAACTGCCTGGCCTCCGGCGCCTGTAAGTCGGTGCCCACCAAGAAAGCACTTTTAGGTCCGCTGGCAAAGATCTTGCCCGATAAGTCGACGGCAATAATGGCGTTGAAAGTGTCGGTAACACTGGCAAGCTGGTCGAGTTCCTTTTGCGTGGCAGCAGGATCAAGCCGACTCTCGGTTACGTCCAGCGCAGCAGCTTTAAGTACTTGTGCTGATGACTCAAGGAGTGAATCTGTTACGTGTGCCAGGTTCTCGGCGTAGCTGCGGTTTTTCTCCAGACTATGCTGAAGTAATAAACCATGCTGAACCTGATAAGCGGCATGCAGACTGTTACCCAAGATCAGAAACACGAAGAACAGGCACATCCAAAAGATGAGGCGTCGTAGGTCGACGCGGAAAAGCGAACTGGGCATTTCTTTCAAGTTGAACTTGATCATTGGTGGGGGAGAGTGAGTTAGGCAACGAGAGTGCGTTGCTGATTATAGTGGCGCTTGCTACTATTCCTAAGTTGTTAATCGTGGCGACTCAATAGTCACTTCGCAGTACGTTTATGACACTTGTAATGGCATTGCTGTAGCAATCAAAAATAGATCAAAGTATCGATTTTGACCTTGCGGAGGGGTGTATGAGATGTTGGGAAATCGTCGATGCCAAAGCGATCAAACGTATTTCAAGCTGGCTGTTTCTCGTGCTGGCTTACACGCTGGGAACAACCGCATCGGCCCAATCCGGCATCAGATTAACCAAGGACGATCTTCAGAAACGCGCCAATGGTGTGCTGGCGCTAATGTCATTTTCTATCGTTCCCGATGTCACGACTAGCTCTTTGTCCATGGATAGCGGCGGTGGAGGAACGGACGGGTCGAGCGACTTTTTCATGACACAGCTTGGCGGTGGAGACACGCTTTCCAAAACCGTGCCCATTTATCTTGAAGGCGTATTGGCAGCCAGCCGATACGATCCGACCTTCGTTGCAACGCAGGGTGCCGATACCCGGAAAATCCCGACAAAATGGAACAGCGTATCCGCCACCGGAGGCATTGGCTGGGACTTCAAGCTGACAGATGAACTGAAGCTGCGGCCGATCTTCAACTTTGCGCTTGGCAATGTTACCAGCGACCTGCGCGCCGCCAGTTGGTACGTTGGTCAGAAAACTGACCGGGATCTCGATTTCCTGAATAGGGGATCTCTTAATGCCTATGGACTGGGCGGGTCGATCATGCTGGATTACGAGCATTATCGCCCCGGCTATGAAGTGGACGTGGAATTGCGGTATTCCGATATTCGTCTAAAGAGTTTCGATAGCTCTGCAGCGGTTCAAGG
>DATJCP010000067.1:0-4949 GCA_035514715.1 Candidimonas sp. | reverse complement strand
CTCGCCCGTGGTCGCGCATCCGGTCATACCGAGTGATGCAATCGTTAATACTGCCAGGACTTTCTTGCCTTTAACCATGTCTTATGTGCCTTTGCGCGAAGTGAACAACTAAAATCGATGCCACGCAGCATCGGATGAACCCATGCTGCGTGGCCGCCGAATGTTAGCTTACGCTTGGTAATCGACGCAAACGAATACTTACGGATAGGGCTGGTAGCGGGGCTAAGACGTGCTTTAAGCATCACTCGATCGTCGGCCGAGTCAGTTGACTTGTTCCACCGGATGCCAGAGCCGTACTCAGAAACGCATCTCGACAGACTTTGCTTCATTTTTCCAACGCTTGTCCCTTTATGAAATAGTCGACAGACTTTATTTATCCTTTTCATTGTTTGCATCGATTTTTGTTTGTTTTCTGATGAGCGTCCTGATGACACTGGCTGCTTCGCAGGTCAGGTGTGATTCGTGTCTCTTGTGGTTAGTGCGTTGACGCTAGCATGCGTAGCGGTGAAATCAGGATCACTGGAGGAGTGACGATGCTCAAGCACAAAATATTCGCAATGGCATTTGCAAGGGTTTATACGTGTTATGTGCGGTGTTCGCTGATCGTGATGGTGCCGTGTGATCCTTAACCTCGGCCTTAGCCGGGCCTTGCCCGAAGCAGGGTCCAGTCGACGACTTCTTTCGCCAGCTGATCGGTGGCCGCGCCAAAGGCCTCGACGATGTCGGGGACCTGCTCACCTTTGGCGGGCAGTTCGATCGAGAAGCGGTGGGTGGCGATAATGCTGCGCACAGCCGTCGCGACGAGGCTAGCGTCCAGTTGCACGTGCACAATTGGATGGTTTTCGCGGTATTCCACATGAAAATTGCGCAAATCGCTCTGTAATTCGATATCGGATTTCACGCTGATCGCATCATTGCTGACTGATTTTATTCGGCCGTCCGTCCGGAAGGCATCCAGGATACGATCCCGCACAAGGACTGGGGCTGGTTCACTCCATTGGGCGCCTTTATAGGCGTTGATCTGATTGTCCTGGCGTATAACAAGAATACGCTGGCTTTCGAGCAAGTGACCGCTACGTGGCGTGGCCACGAGCAAGGCCAAGTCGACCGGGGCAGGCTGAGCCGCCGGGGGCAGTAACCGCGACATTGGCAATCGATAGCTGTCCTGGACCTGAGCTTCGGGCAGGATAGAGCAGGCGCTGACTGCGCCGAGAATGCAGATAACAGTCATTCTTCGCCATAAGCGAGACACCGTTTTCATGGTTGGAATTCCTTGATTTTTTTCTGGCCCAGCAGATATTCGCTCGGGTTGTCCTGCAACTGGCGGGCAATAGCACCTATGGCAGCCAGGGTCTTGCGCAGTTCCTGCAGGGCGGGAGCCAGATCGTTAAACGCTTGCAAGCCATTATGCAGTGCGCCTTGATTGTTTCCTATTAAGCGCTCGAGCTGAGCACTGGTGCGTTCAAGCGAAGCCATGGTGTTTTTTGCACTGCCCAAGGCTTTTGCACCATTGGTTGCAAGCAGCTTGTCGGCATTTCCCATAAGCGTCGTGGTTTTTTCCAGGGTAGTCTGCGCCAGTTGGCTGGCGCGGGTCAGTTCTTTGATCAGGATAGTGATATCTGTGCCCTGATGGGCAAACGAGTCGGAAATCGCTTCCAGGTTGATCAGCGTCTGGTTGATGCGCTGACTATTTTCAACCGAGAGTATTTGACGAGTGCTCAGGACGAGCTCGTTAAGGTTGCTCATCATATCGCCTCCGCCCTCGAACAGCTTGGCCAAGGGAGATCGGCTCGCCACAATAATCGGATCTTCGCCATTCTTGCCAACAAGCAACGGGCTTTCAGGCGTGCCGCCGGATAATTGTATGATCGAGACGCCGGTGATGCCTGTTACTGCCAATACGGCTTGTGTGTTTTTCTTGATGGGGATACGGCCTTCGATGCGGATGCGAGCCCAGACCTTGCGCGGATCATTGGCGTCCAGGGCCAGCTCGACCACATCCCCCACCTTGATGCCGCTGTATTGAACAATGCTGCCTTTAGATAAACCACTGACCGCCTCATTGAAAACGACTTTGTAATAAGTACTTGATTTATTTGAGTCGGGCTTGCCCAGCGCAAGCGCTAACAGTAATGCTGCGGTCGTCAGGATGACCATGAACAGACCTATCAGGACGTGGTGGGCGCGTGTTTCCATTAAAACTTCTCCTGCATAGGTGTTTCTGCTGCTTGTTTCGCGGCACGTCCGCGCGGGCCGTGAAAGTAGTCCTGGATCCAGGGATCATCGGTCGCCGCGACGATTTCCAGCCGGTCGGCAACTAGCACCTTTTTTTGCGACAGAACGGCCACCCGGTCGCAAATAGAATAAAGCGTATCGAGATCGTGTGTGACCAGGAAGACGGTTAAGCCAAGTGCATCGCGTAGTGTCAAGATCAACTGATCGAACGCGGCGGCCCCTATGGGATCCAGCCCGGCAGTTGGTTCATCCAGAAAAAGTATGGCGGGGTCCAGCGCCAGGGCGCGAGCCAATGCGGCGCGCTTGATCATTCCGCCCGAGAGCGAGGCGGGAAACTTTTCGCCCGCGTCAGTAGGAAGGCCAGCCAGTGCGATTTTGATTCTAGCCAAGTGTTCGGCTTGCTTGCGGTTCAGCTTTGCGTGCTCGATCAGGGGCAGGGCCACGTTCTCTATAACCGTCAAGGACGAAAACAAAGCGCCTTTCTGAAACAGGACCCCAAACCGGCGTTCTATTTGCGAGCGATGTGCCGAATCAAGCTTGCGCAGATTTTCCCCCAGCACATGCACGTCTCCCGCAGCCGGGCGTAGCAGGCCGACGATGCTTCTTAGTAGAACAGATTTTCCTGATCCTGAGCCACCGACGATGCCAAGAATTTCCCCGCGATATACATCGAGATTAAGCGCCTGGTGTACCGTGTGGGTACCAAAGCGATTGATCAGGCCGCGCACCTGAATAATCGCTTCGCCGGAGATGGCATGATCAATCGCTACCATCCCATCTCCATATAGAACAATGCAGCCAGCGCATCCAAAAGAATCACCACAAAGATTGATTGCACGACGCTTGAGGTAGTGTGTTCCCCTACCGACTGAGCGCTGCCGCTGACCTGGAAGCCTTCGTTGCATCCGATAGCGGCAATAAGGACGGCAAATATCGGCGCCTTGGCCATGCCCAGGAAAAAATGGCTGACGCCGATGTTTTGTTGCACCATGGCGATAAACAGCGTTGGTGAAATATCAAGGGTCAGCGCGCAGACCAATGCGCCTCCTGTCATGCCTGCAATCATGCCAACGAAGGTGAGCAAGGGGAGGGAGACCAGCAAGGCGAGTACGCGCGGGATAACCAGAAGCTCAATCGGGCTCAGGCCTAGCGCACGAAGCGCATCTATTTCTTCATTTGCTTTCATGGATCCGATCTGCGCGGTGAAGGCGCTGGCGGTGCGACCGGCCATGAGGATAGCGGTCAGCAGGACGGCGAACTCGCGCAAAAAGGAGAATGCCACCAGATTTACCGTGTAAATGCTGGCGCCGAAGTCTGCCAGTATGGTCGCGCCAAGAAAAGCGATAACTGCGCCGACCATAAAGGTCAGAAGCGCCACGATGGGGACTGCGTTGAGGCCTGTCTCCTCGATTTGTGCAACCACCGATGTCAGGCGCCAACGAAGTGGGTGAGCCAGGTTGCGGACCAGGGTTTCCAGAATGAGTCCTATGAAACCGATTAGAGCAATCCCTTTGTTATAGAAGCGCTCTGTGGCTGCGCCGATACGGCCCAGCAACTGGGCTGCGGCGCTATGTTCCGTTGGTTTGGCGATTGTTGACTCATGAGCCATGGACAGGCTGACTCGCTCAAGCAAAGCCAGCCGTTCAGCAGATAGATTTGTCTTTTGATCATCGATGACATGCGTTATATCGAAGCCCAGAAGCTCAACTAGCAGGGAGGCGCCCGCAGTATCGAGATTAGCCAGGGCTGATAGATCGCACTGTGTTATCGGCAGTGCGTTTTCTCGGGCCATTGAAACGCAGGAACTGATTTGCGCGTAGTTGGCAAGCGTCCAGTCGCCGCGCACAACAGTTTGTTGCGCGGTGGTGGTCAGAAAAGGAGAATTCGCAGACTCATTCATGAGGTAAGTGCTGTATCGCTGTTCGCTTCCTCAAGGAGCCAGTCCCTGAACAGTAGCAGCGCCGGGTGGCTTTCCCGATCAGGCGCATAAGTCAGGTAGTAGCTTTTGATGTTGGGAACAAAATCCGGGATGTCGGGAATGATAATAGATCCATTCTGGCATTCCTCACGAACAAAGAGATCGGACACCAATCCTACGCCCATTCCACTTAGCGCCGCCTGAATCAGGTGTGCCGTATATTCAAACTTCGCACCCAAGGTCACATTGCGTGGGTCTACACCGCTGGCCAGCAAGCACTCTTGCCACCCTGGCAAATGACCCGTGATATGCAGCAACTGGTGCTTGGTCAGATCACGTGCTTTATGAATCGGGATTCTTTCCAGCAGTGCAGGACTGGCGATCACGACCGCGCGTGCATCGACCAAAAGGTGCTTGACCAGCATCGGCCAGTGTCCGTCTCCGATGGTGATGTAAGCGTCCATGCCAGACAAGGCAAGATCTAAGTCGCCCGTACGAGTATGAACGTTGATCAACACATCTGGATGTCGGTCGTAAAAGCGGCTTAAGCGCGGCATCAACCATTTCGAACCGAAAATAGGAAGTACAGCCAACTGCAGCGCATTCGCATTGGAGTCGGAATCATAGATTTGCATGCTGGCGCTGCGGATGCGGCTTAAAGCACCGCCGATTTCCTGTGCATACACCGCCGCTTCTGGGGTAAGCCTGATCTGGCGACCCGACCGTTCAAACAGAGTGACATGAAGCAGGGACTCAAGTGCCTGCACCTGTCGACTGACGGCGCTTTGCGTCAGGC
>DATJCP010000066.1:0-8143 GCA_035514715.1 Candidimonas sp. | reverse complement strand
GAGGCATGGCTTTCGGCAGCCGTGGATATACGTGCCGTAAAGAACACCAGGGAAGGGTCGCAGTGTTCGGCAATGGCGTTGATCTCGCGAGCACTTAGCCGGGCATTGACCCCTACGGGCCACGCGCCGACAAGGCTGCATGCAAACAGCATGGTCAGCATTTCAGGGCAGTTTTCGCCAACCACCATTACCTTGTGGCCTGTCGATATGCCTAATCCCTTAAGCCATTCAGCGGTGGACTCTACCGTGCTCCAAAGCTCGCCATAGCTGATGGGCGGCCCATTTTCCGGGTATAGGCAGATGGCGCCAGGGTTTTGGGCGGCTTGGCGCTGAGGGATTTCATGGATGAATCGCGGTGTGGTGATGGTCGTATTCATTTGTTATAGCTATAGGGCAACGAGATGGTTCGCCTGTTTATGCAGATGGGATGCTTGACAACACAATGCTACGTGTCAGGGAAGATTTAGTTTCCTTGCAAAAGCGCTGGTTGGCAATTCGGTTTTGCTTAAGGGAGTCTTTTGCTTGGAGAGTGTCATCTATTTGGCATATATGAAGGCAGGCTTTTAAAAAGCGATATTGTGGGATAGGCGGTTAACTTGGTAGATTCCAGTCTAAAGGAGAGGTGCTATGGATTTGACATGGAACGAACAAGAGAAAGCCTTCCGGCAGGAAGTGCGCAGCTTTGTACAGGCGGAACTGCCGGCCGATATTCGTGCGAAGGTGTTCAAGCACCAGCGGCTGGATAACACCGATCACATACGTTGGCATCGGATACTGGCGAAAAAGGGCTGGGGCGCGCCGGCTTGGCCTGTTGAATTCGGTGGCACTGGCTGGGGGCCGATGCAACGGCTGATTTTCGAGATTGAATGTTTCAAGGGCGGGGCGCCGCGTCTTTTGCCTTTTGGTCTGGGCATGATAGGTCCTGTGTTGATGAAGTACGGCAGCCCAGAGCTGCAAGCGCGTTTTCTGCCTCGGATGCTGACGGTAGAAGACTGGTGGTGCCAGGGTTATTCCGAACCAGGGTCGGGGTCAGACCTGGCTTCGTTGAAAACCCGCGCCACCCGGACTGCCGACGGCTATATCGTGAACGGTCAGAAAACCTGGACCACGCTGGCCCAATATGCGGACTGGATGTTTTGCCTGGCGCGTACCGACCTGGAAGCCAAGCCGCAGCGCGGGATCTCCATGTTGCTGATCGATCTGCGTCAGCCCGGAGTTACCGTAAGGCCTATCCGCACGCTTGATGGCGGGGTCGATGTCAACGAAGTCTGGCTCGACGATGTGAAGGTGCCTTTCGAAAATCTGGTGGGTGCTGAAAACGAAGGCTGGACCTACGCCAAATACTTGTTGGGCCATGAACGCACCGGGATCGCAGGTATAGGCCATTGCCATCGCGAGTTGCAGATACTCAAGAACCTGGCTGCTGAAACGATGATCGATGGCAAGCCTGCAAAGCAGAATGCGCGGCTGAAAGAAAAAATAGTGCGCATCGAAATCGATATCCAGGCACTGGAAATGTTGTTGCTGCGTGTTGCGGCAAGCAGTGACCATGGGCCGGGACCACAGGCATCGATACTCAAGATCCGCGGCTCGGAAATCCAACAGGACCTGGCTATGCTGCAAATGGAAGTCATGGGCGTGGATGCCTGGCCCTACGATGCAAGCTGGATGGAGTCGGACGCAGACTTCTTTGGGCCGGGGCCGGAATTTGCCGCCGCCGCTTCGGCAGGCTATTTCGATATGCGTAAAACCAGCATCTACGGAGGAACAACCGAAGTGCAAAAGGGCATCATCGCCAAGATGGTGCTTTGATCGTCGCCGCAGGGCTTTGATTGCTAACGGTTGGTTTTTATCCCACAGGAAACAAGAAAATGGATTTTACGTATAACGAAGAGCAGCGCATGTTGACTGACAGCCTGCGCAGACTGATTGCCGATAACTGGAGCTTCGAGCAGCGGCGCAAGCGCTCGCAGCAGCCCGGCCTGGACGCGAATGCATGGCAGTCGCTGGCTGACCTGGGCGTTTCAGGACTGCTGGTTCCCGAGCAATACGAAGGTTTTGGCGAATCGCCTGCCACGCTGATCGCTATCCAGTTTGAGTTGGGTCGGGGGCTCGTGTCCGAGCCCGTCATCCCCAGCGCGGTGATGGCAACGACACTATTGCTGAATGGTTCGAACGAACAGATCAAGGCCGAGTGCCTGCCGCAGATGGCTGCGGGATCATTGGTCTGCGCGGTGGCCTATCTTGAGCCTGATCAGCGCAATCAGCTGACTCCCGCCGCTACGCAAGCCGTTGCGAGCGCGAATGGCTTTGTGCTGGACGGTAAAAAGAAGCTGGTGTGGCAGGGTTCCAGTGCACACAAATTGATTGTCAGCGCCGTGCTGGATGGTGAGACGGCGCTCTTCCTGGTGCCGGCAGAGGCGGCTGGCGTTGCCTTGCAGGACTTCCCCACCATAGATGGCTATCGTTGCGCCAGCATCGAATTTAAGGGTGTCCAGCTACCGGCCTCGGCGTTGATTGCTAAAGGTAAGGAGGCGGACGATGCCTTGGCGGCTGCCATGGATTACGGCATCGCGGCCATATGCGCCCATGCCGCCGGTGCGATGGGGCGTCTGGTCGAAATAACCGCTGAATACCTGAAGACTCGCCATCAATTCGGCAAGCCCTTGGCTGACTTCCAGGTGTTGCAACATCGCCTGGCTGATATGCTGTTGCACAAGGAATTGGCCGTTTCCATGGCGTATGTTGCGGCCAGCGCCTTGGGTGAAAGCAATGCCGACGAGCGCCGCCGCTTGCTCTCTTCTGCCAAGGTGTCGGTGGCCCAGGCAGGCCGCTTTATTGGTCAGAACGCGGTGCAGTCGCACGGTGGCATAGGCATGACCGACGAGCTGGAAGTGGGCGACTACTTCAAGCGTCTGACGTATACGGACTACTTGCTGGGCGATACGGACTTCCACTTGAAGCGCCTGGAAGAATTGTTCGATAGGGAGTAAGTGCCCTAGTCATCAAGAGGCGGGTCGGCGCCAGTCTGATTCATGAAGCTGGATTTGCTCAGATACGAAGTTCATGAGGGTGCGGGTCGCCATCGTTGGAAAACGATTGGCGGCAGTCAGCAAATAGACGCTGTCGCCCACGCCTTCGGGCTCGTATTGGGGCAGTATTTCTTGCAGCAAGCCCGTTTGCAACTGCTTCCATACCGCATAGCGTGGCAGCAATGCTACGCCCAGGCTGGATAGGGCGGCTTCCAGCAGGTAAGGGTAGTCGCCCGACTGCATCCGGGGCGCTACCCGCAGCAGCATGCGCGCCCCGTTTATATTGAACTTCAGGTCGAAGCGGCGGCCAAACGATGCCGGCGCGATAAGGGGGCGCTGCGCCAGGTCCTCCAGCGAGGCGATAGGCCCGTGACGCGCAATGAATTCGGGCGACGCGCAAAGACACCAGGCAATGCTGCATATTTTGCGGGCCACATGATCCTCGGGCGGCGTAGACGTTATTTTCAACGCCACATCGACTTCGGCCGAGATCAGGTCGCCGATAAAGTCATTGATCAGCACCCGCAAGGTAACGTCTGGATAGCGCTTGGCGAAATCCAGCAGGACGGATGTCAGGTACAAATGGCCTAGCCCTGTCGGTAAGCGTATGCGTACATCGCCGCGTACCGATTTGCCCAGGCTCTCGATCGATGCGCGGGCGGTCTCTGCTTCTTCCAGCATACGCATGCCGTGGGTATAAAGCAGCTGACCGGCTTCGGTTACTTCCATATGCCGTGTCGTGCGCCGCAGTAGTTGGGCGCCCATGGCCAGTTCCAGGGCCTTGAGCTGACGTGATGCATTGGATCGTGTCATGCCGGTACGCCTGGCCGCTTCACTCAAAGTTTGCGACTGAACAATGGTCACAAATAGATGAATAAGGTTCAAATCCAGTTTATTGTCCATTATTAGTCAACATTGGTGGCGCATTTGCTGCCATTGTTTATCAGAATGCCCGATGCTAGCATGGCTCAACGTCATTTCCAGCAAGATTATTTATTGTCATGAGTCTACAACTGCCATTTTCGGGGCTACGAGTCCTTGATATCAGCCAGGGGATTGCCGGGCCCTATTGCACCCAAATCCTATGGCAACAAGGCGCCAGCGTCATCAAGGTCGAACCTCCCGAGGGTGATTGGGGGCGTAATGTGGGTGTGGTTCGCAACGGGCACAGCGCGCTGTCGATCAGCTACAACGCAGGCAAGCAGGGGTTGTGTCTTGACGCGCGTACTGAAGCTGGTAAGCAGCTGTTGCGCCGTCTGGCCTTGCAGGCGGATGTCGTCGTGCAGAACTTCCGTCCGGGTGTGGCCGAACGTCTGGGGGTTGGATACGCGGCGTTAGCGCAGTTGAAGCCGGACTTGATTTATGTGTCGATTAGCGGCTATGGCGCCGATGGCCCCTATGCGCAGGCGCCCGCGTCTGATTCGGTGATGCAGGCGGATACCGGCCTTATGTTCGCCAACCAGGATGCGGACCGGACTCCCAGACGGATAGGACTGCTGCTGGCAGATATTTCCACTGCCTTGTATGCGGCGCAACAGGTGGCTGCTGCGCTGTATCAGCGCCTTGCCTGCGGTCGTGGCGTTCATCTTGAACTTAGTTTGTTTGAAGCTTGTGCAGCGCTGCAGATCAACGATATTGCCGCCTTCACGCTGGCTAACGGGCGCCCCGCTGGGGCGGTGAGCGCGCCGAATGGGGTCTTTGATACGGCGAATGGGAAGCTTTCGGTATTAGCGCTGAACGACGATCAGTTCGCACGGCTCTGCCGGGCTTTGGAGAGGTCCGATTGGCTGACCGATGCGCGCTTCCAGAGCAATGAAAAGCGCATGGCGGAGCGTGATTTTCTACACGAGGAAATCGCGCGGCAACTGGTGCAGGCGCCCAGCGAAGTATGGGAAGCCCGTCTGCAGCAGCATGATGTCCTGCATGCGCGTGTGCGTGATTACGCGTCTGTCGCGGCGCATCCGCAAACCGCACATTTGGGCATGCTGCAAGACGTGGATCAGCCGGGGCTCGGCACATTGCAGCTGCCTGGGCTGCCCGGTGCGCACGGACGCCGTCCTATGCAGGCGGCCCCAGGGATAGGCCAGCATTCAACCGAGGTGTTGCTCGCAGCCGGACTCGACGATGCTGAAATTGCCGTGCTGATGGATGCTGGTGTGGTCAGACAGGCGGTAAACGCTGCAAGCGAGGTTTTGACATGATGCAGGCGTTGCAATGTGAACGTTTCGGCACGATAGAGGAAGTGCAGTTGGTGAGCCGTGATGAACCTGCTGCTCCAGGGCCGCATGAGGTGGTGATGGCTGTGGCTTACGCCAGCGTAAGCCATGCGACAGGTTTGATGATAGAAGGACGCTATCAAACCAAGCCGCCACTGCCATTTACACCCGGGACCGAGGCTGTCGGCCATATTGTCTCGGTAGGAGCCGCCGTTACGCGCTTCAAGCCTGGTGATGCGGTGGTCGCCATTGCGGATTGGGGCTGTTTTGCCGAACAAGTGAAGCTGCCCGAGTACACCGTGTATGCGGTGCCTGATGGTTTGCCGCTGCTTGATGCGTTGCCGGTTCCCATATCGTACGGCACAGCGTATTGCGGTTTGCTTTGGCGTTGTGGGCTACAACCTGGCGAAACGGTGCTTGTGCTTGGCGCAGGCGCAGGCGTTGGTTTGGCGGCGGTTGAGCTGGCGGTGCAGATGGGCGCAAATGTGATTGCCTGTGCGAGCACACAAATAAAACGCGATGCTGCTTTGGCGCGGGGGGCGTGTGGTGCTGTTGCGCCTGACGCCAACCTGGCTGCCGAAGTGAAGGCGCTGACGGGTGGCCGCGGTGCAGACATTATTGTGGACCCTGTCGGCGGCGAGCTCTTTGGCTATGCGGTACGGGCGGCGGCTCCCAATGCCCGACTGCTGAGCATAGGCTTTGCCAGCGGTGTTTTACCCACGATCCAGCCCAATATTCTGTTGGTGAAGAATCTGACGCTGCACAGTTTTTTTTATGGCCGTTATATCGGCTGGACGCCGGCTGACGAGCGCATTGTGCATGCGCCTGCATTGCAACGTGCGATGGAAACCATATTGAACTGGGCGCGCGACAAGCGTATTCGGCCAACGGTTTCAAAAACATATCCCATTACCGAGCTTGGCAACGCGCTCGGTGCCCTTCATAGCCGGCAGGTCGTCGGCAAAGTTGCATTAACGATAAGATCGGAGACAACATAATGAGAACACTGTTTGGATGCCGCCCCGCCTACTGGTTTGGTTTGTGCGCTTTTACAATTTTAGGCGCGACAGGAACAGTAGCTCTTGCTGCCGATGCTTATCCTAGCAAGGCGATCAAGATGGTCGTGCCTTATCCCCCCGGTGGCCCAACTGATTTGGTTGCTCGTGGCGCAGGCATGGCCATGGCCAATATCATTGGTCAGTCCATTGTTGTAGACAATAAGTCCGGGGCAAGCGGGATGATAGGCGCAGACCAGGTGGCTCGTTCCGAGCCCGATGGCTATACCATTTTGGCGAATGCGTCGTTGCACGTTATTAACCCGCATATCTATAAAAAAATGACGCATGATGCGTTCAACGATTTTGTGCCTGTTACGCAATTGGCCGCCGTACCGTTGGTGCTGGTTGTGCCTAAGGATTCTCCCATCAAGACGGTCGCCGACCTCGTGGCCGAGGCCAAGCGTAGCAAGAGTGGATTGAATTTTGGCTCGGCAGGCACTTCGTCGGCGCAGCATTTGTCCGGGGAATCATTCAAGGAATTGGCTGGCGTGCAAATGCAGCATGTGCCTTACAAGGGGAGTGCGCCCGCCTTGACAGATTTGGTCGGCCGTCAGCTGGATTTGATGTTCGACTCCATGCCGTCGGCTATGCCTTTTATCAAGTCAGGCCAACTACGGGCTGTTGCTGTTACTACGTCTAAGCGTGTTGCTGCCTTGCCCGATGTGCCAACTGTTGCCGAATCCGGTTTTCCAGATTTCGATATCAGCACGTGGTATGGCGTTTGGGCTCCCAAAGGTACGCCTGATGCGATTGTCGAGAAGTTGGCGGCAACTGCGAAACAGGCTTTGAGCGATCCGAAAGTTGCTGCCCAGTATGCGTCCATGGGTGCGGAGCCTGTAGGCTCTACACCCAAGGAGTTCGCACAGTACGTTGAGTCCGAAGGGAAGAAGTGGGCCAAGCTGGTTAAACAGGCGAACGTTCCATTGCAATAAGGGCAGCGTTCACAATTGCCTGGGCATCCACATTGAAGAAGCGTCGCAGCGCCGCACGCGTATCGCTGCGACCGAACCCGTCGGTGCCTAGCGTTATGTATTCGCGTCCCGTCGGCACATAAGCGCGTATCGACTCGGGAACCAGGCGCACATAGTCGGTGGCGGCAATGATGGGGCCGCTGCACGCCGCCAATTGTTCAGCAATGAAAGGCCGGCCTTCCATCGGTGCGTGCTGCAGTCTGGCCGCATCATGCCTCTGGCCATCGCGGGCCAGTTCGCTCCAGCTGGTAATGCTTAGTACATCGGTGGCAATACCCATTTTCGCCAGTTCCTGGGCGGCCTTGATGACCTCGGTCAGTATGGCGCCCGACCCCAGCAGGGTTGCGCTGCGGCCAGTAGCCGTACCTTCCTGGGGTTCGGCTTCATATCGTGCAAACTGATAACCGCCGCGCAGAATCGCATCGCTGACGTCTTCGCCTAACGCTGCTTGGGCATAGTTTTCGTTCATGGTGGTGATGTAATAGAACACATCCTGCTGTTCGACCATCATTTCACGCATGCCGCGGTCAACGATGACGGCCAGTTCGCCGGCGAAAGCGGGGTCGTACGCCTTGCAGTTGGGTATCGTGCTGGCCCACAAATGGCTGGTGCCGTCCTGGTGCTGCAAGCCCTCGCCGGCCAGCGTAGTGCGTCCCGATGTGGCGCCGATCAAGAAGCCGCGCGGACGCTGGTCGGCGGCAGCCCAGATCAGATCGCCGACGCGCTGGAATCCAAACATGGAGTAATAGATATAGAAGGGCAGCATGGCGGTGCCGTGCACGCTATAGCTGGTTGCGGCTGCGACCCAGCTGGATATGGCGCCGGCTTCGCTGATGCCTTCTTCCAGTATCTGCCCGTCGATTGCT
>DATJCP010000065.1:0-11426 GCA_035514715.1 Candidimonas sp. | reverse complement strand
GCGCGCTTGTGTGCCAGTCCTGAACCTTTATCCGAGTCCGAACTTCGGATCCTTTTCAACTATGCTGAAAGCCGCGATCACCAAGAAGGTGTGAGGGCATTTCTGGCCGGCCGTGAGCCGGAATTCTCAGGAGATTAATGTGGACGGCAACGCCAATTTATATGCTTTGCTTGCAATGGGTTTTCCGGCGGATCGTGCCGCCATTGCTATTGAAACCCCAGATCGCAACTACAGCTGGAACGATGTTGAGCAACTTAGCGGCAGGTTCGCCAATTTGTTGCAGGCGCTTGATCTGCCTGCGGGTTCGCGTGTTGCCGTTCAGGTTGAAAAGTCGCCTGAGGCGTTGATGCTGTATCTGGCCTGCGTACGTGCGGGGCTGGTGTATTTGCCTTTGAATACGGCTTATCGCGAGTCGGAAGTGGAATATTTCCTGACGGATGCCGAACCGGCAGTGGTGGTGTGCGACAGTAAAAATCAGGATTGGGTAAGCAGGCTGGCCGACAAGACCGGCACGGCACATGTGTATACCTTGGATAGCGACGGCAGCGGTAGCATAGCCATAGCGACCGCCAGCCAGCCGGCTGAGTTCGAAACGGTATCGAGTCAGCCTGATGACTTGGCAGCCATTCTGTATACGTCGGGTACGACAGGGCGCAGCAAAGGCGCCATGCTTTCGCACCGTAATCTGTCGTCGAATGCCGAAGTGCTTCACAAGTATTGGGGCTGGCGCCCCGATGATGTCTTGTTGCACATGCTGCCCATTTTCCACGTGCATGGCTTGTTCGTGGCTTCGCATGGCGCTTTGCTCGCTGGCGCCCGCATGATCTGGCTGCCCAAGCTGGATATTGAGCAGGCCTTGCATTACCTGCCGCAAAGCACTGTCATGATGGGTGTGCCTACTTACTATGTGCGCCTGCTCAACGAAGCACGCTTCACCCGCGAGCTATGCAGCCGCATGCGCTTGTTTATCTCAGGCTCAGCGCCGCTTTTGACAGAAACGTTCGAAGCTTTCAAGGAGCGCATTGGTCAGCCCATACTCGAACGTTATGGCATGAGCGAAACCATCATGTTGACCTCCAACCCCTACGATGCTTCACTGGGCGAGCGTATTGGCGGTACGGTAGGGCAGCCTTTGCCGGGGGTTCAGGTTCGCGTTGTCGACGATGCCGGGAAGGAGCTTGGCGCGGATGAGATCGGCAATGTCCAAGTGCGCGGCCCCAATGTTTTCTCGGGCTATTGGCGCATGCCGGAAAAAACCCGCGAAGAATTCACTGCTGACGGCTGGTTTCGTACCGGCGATGTCGGGCGCTGGGGAGGCGGCTCGGTACCTGCCAATTATTTATCCATTGTCGGACGTAGTAAAGACTTGATCATTTCGGGCGGCTTCAATATTTATCCCAAAGAGCTTGAGCTGCTTATTGACGATATGCCGGGAGTGGATGAGTCTGCCGTCATTGGTGTGCCGCATCCTGATTTCGGGGAAGCCGTGGTGGCGGTAGTCGTGCCCAAGGCAGGCGCATCGCTGGACACCGCAGCCATGATCGCCGACATGAAGTCCCGTCTGGCCAATTTCAAAGTGCCCAAGCAGATACATGTTGTGGAACAACTGCCGCGCAATACCATGGGCAAGGTTCAAAAGAATATATTGCGTACGCAGTATTCGTAGCAGAGGCGTTAGTACTAAGGGAGCTAGTGGTGTTGTCGGTTGAATTAGGCGCTTTATGTGTCTAATTCGCCGTTTTGCGGTATTGCAGTTTGTTGTACGTTGTTTGCTGTATCAAAATTCATATAAAAACTTATCTATAAGAAATTACAAGAGGAGACATCATGAAAAAACACGTTTTCCATTCGGCTGCAGCGGCAGTCGCGTTATCGGCCATGACTATTGGTGGTGTGGCCCAGGCAGCATGGCCAGAGCGCGCCATTACTATCGTGGTGCCGTTTCCGGCAGGCGGCGGTACCGATACCTTTGCCAGGCCGCTTGCGCATCAGTTGGGAGAGCAACTGGGCCAGAGCGTGGTTGTTGATAACAAGGGCGGTGCGGGCGGAACGCTGGGTGCTGGTGTGGCAGCGCGCGCTGCGCCCGATGGATATACTTTCTTCATGGGGGGCGCACACCACGTCGTGGCGCCTTCTATCTATAAAAAGCTCAGCTACGATATCCAGAAAGACTTCGTCCCAGTAGCGCTTCTGGCGCAGCCGCCGCAAGTGATTGTAGTCAATCCCACCAAGCTGCCAGTCAAGAGCCTTAAAGAGCTCCTGGAACGAGCAAAGGCCAATCCGGGACAAATCAATTTCGGTTCGGCAGGCATCGGCAGCACGCACCATTTGGCTGGCGAGTTATTTACCCTGAAGACCGGGACCGAGCTTACCCATGTGCCTTATCAGGGCGCAGGTCCCATGCTTACCGGCTTGATCACGGGGCAGGTTGAAGTCGCTTTTGATGGCCTGGGGTCGTCTGCATCGCATATACGTTCGGGCACTATTCGCCCTCTGGCTGTCGCCGCCGCCAAGCGGTCGCCATCCTTGCCGGATGTTCCGACCGCTGCAGAGGCAGGTGTTCCCGATTACGAAGTTTCGACCTGGTATGCCATGTGGGCGCCAAAAGGCACGCCGGCGGATGTCGTGGCAACAATGGCTGCCGAATTGAACAAGGCTTTGAATGCACCTAAGGTCAAAGAGCTTTGGGCCAGCAACGGCAGCGCAACGCCGAATCTTACGGGGGCTGATTTCGGCAAGTTCGTCGATAGTGAAATCGTGCGCTGGGGCAGTGTGGTCAAAGATGCAGGCGTACCGCAACAGTAATTGAATGTAGTACGGGCCGCTATGCGGCTCGTACTTACAAGTAAGGGCTGGCGAGCCAAATGATCCTGTTGCGCAGGCGTTTGCGAAATGGGATTTTTGCCAGCCCATGCAGAGTTACCGAGTCGGCCTTTGCGATTTCGCTGTCTATCAGTGTTTCCAGTTCGCGGGCGGTGTCGCGGCTATAGATTTCCATGTCCAGCTCGAAGTTCAGTCGCAAGCTGCGTGGATCAAGATTGGACGAGCCGACATAAGACCAGGCCCCATCGATCGTAATCAATTTAGAGTGATTGAAGTTGTCGTTTACGCGCCAAACCCGGCAGCCGTTACGTATGACTTGATCAAGCTGGGCTGTCATGGCGTAGTTCACCAGACGCAGGTTGTTGCGTCCGGGAATGACGATGTCGACCACGATGCCGCGCCGTGCTGCGGTATTGATGGCGCCCAGCAGAATTTGGTCAGGCAGGAAGTAGGGCGATTGGATACGGATGTGGCGTTGCGCTACGGCGCAAGCCCCCAACAGCATGTTGTGAGTACTTGCCATGTAGCGATCCGGCCCGGAACGCACGCATCGCGCCGGTACTTGCGGTTCGGCGGATTCCCAAGTGTCGCTGCACCAGGTATCGAAGCTAAGCGCTTCTTTGGTGGTGAATTCCCAGTCGTGGGCGAATACCGAGACCAGTTGCAGCACAACAGGCCCTTCAACGCGGAAATGCGTGTCGCTGGTTGTGTTGGCGCCTGCGACAGCAGAGACAAAGCCTGCGCGTATATTCATGCCGCCTGTAAAACCGATGCGGCCGTCCACGACAAGAATCTTGCGGTGACTGCGCAAGTTTGCATAAGGCATGCGCAAGAAGCCCAACGGATTGGTCATGAACAGCGCGCAAGGTATGCCTTGTTTGCGTAGCAGGCGAATAATGGGCGGGCGCGAGTACTTCGAACCTATGGCATCGATCAGTACACGTATCTCGACGCCGCGATCCTTGGCCTGAGCCAGCGCCGCGACGATTTTCCTGCCTTCGATGTCGTCATCGAAAATATAGGTTTGGAGCGCGATGGATTTGGTGGCGCCTTCGATGGCGGCGATCATGGCAGGGTAGGCTTGGTCGCCGCCTGCCAGTGTCTGGATATGGTTGCCGTCGCGCAGGGGGAAGCGGCTGATGCGGTCGCCCAGTACTTTCAGCGAACTGAATTGCGGCCCGGCAATGCCGCTGACATCGGTCAGGGGTGGGTCCTGGTTGCCTGAATAGTCTTTCAGGTTCTTGTTGCGCTGCTCTGAAATGTGATCGTGCCGTATGCGGTTAATGCCGGCCACCAGATAGAAGAATGGGCCCAGCAGCGGTGACATCAGAATCACGCCGACCCAGCCTATTGCGGCGCGGACATCGTTTTTGGTCATGGCCGCATGGACAGCTGCTGTGCCGCCCACGGCCAAGCTAAGGGCAAATGCGAGATGCGGCCAATATTCCAGAAATAGATAGTGCAATGAGGCCATGTTTACCCTGCCCCTGTGGGGCGCTCCTGGAGGCTGTCGTACCAATGGGGGTTGGGTGCCGCTTGGCAGGCATAGGCCTGCGCGCGTGAGGGCGCGCGCCAGATTCCACCGCCAATACCCAGTATGGGTTTGACACCATACCAGAACCAGCGGCCATCTTCGTCTTGTGCGGCCCAATTCCAGCCTTGCGGGGCGGTTGACCAGTCGAGGCTATCAATATCAGACGTCATGGCGCGATGATAATCGTTGCAGCTGTACAAGGGGAGGAGAAGGGAAGCATTTTGCCTTGGAACAAGGCGGATGTCGACAGGCGTATGCCTGTGAATAAGAAAGCAAGCTTGGGGTGACCGATGGGGCTCGAACCCACGACAACCGGAATCACAATCCGGGACTCTACCAACTGAGCTACGGCCACCACCGTAAATACTCTTCAACAAAAAGGCATAGCACCTTTGAATTGAAGCTCTTTGTGAAAGAGAAACGAGATTCTAGCATGAACTGAAAAATAAGTTTTGCAGGCTTGGTCGCCAACTTAAAAAGAGCAACGACCAGTAACCATAGCACCGTCTTGTGACGGTTTGACACGTTTGCTTCTTGCAACAGCGGGCCTTTCCTCTACGATGAAGTTTCAGCAATCTTCAAGAAGGATTCGACTGCCATGAAAACATTAAGCAGAACTCTTTTGATGACGGCGTTGTTGGCTGTTCCTTTCGTTAGTGTGCAAGCGCGCGAAAGCCAATCTGCGCACGAAGCCTGGATCAAGGCACAGAAAATCGATATCAAGCCGACTCTTAAAATTACCGAAACGCAGATTCCGGCGGACTCTGCCGGTAGCAGCGCTACGAGTCCAGGAACTGGCTCTACTGGCTCGACGCCGGGTACATATATGCCTTCCAGCAATATGCCATCGTCGTCAGGAGGCTATGCGCCTTCAGCACCTTCAACGCCATCGACCGGCATGCCGCAAGGGGGAGCGCCAATTTACACCCACCCTGGCGCCAAGCAGCAGTAACGCATAGTGACGGCCTATAGCGACGTTGCCTTGAATGTGTCGCATTGCGCTGGATCGCCGCTTTGAAATCCGCGGGTGAACCAGCGCACACGTTGGGCTGAGCTGCCGTGTGTGAAAGAGTCGGGCACCACATAGCCTTGGGACTGTTGTTGCAGACGGTCGTCGCCGATGGCGGTGGCTGCGTTCAGGGCTTCTTCGATGTCGCCTTGTTCGAGGGTGGCGCGTTGGGTGTCTGAGTGTTTTGCCCAGACGCCGGCGAAACAGTCGGCCTGCAATTCGACTTTTACCGATAACTGATTCGCCGCTGTGGCGCTTACGCGGCGGCGCATTTGATCGACCTGGTCTGTAACGCCAGCCAAGTGCTGTACATGGTGGCCAACTTCATGGGCAATGACGTAGGCTTGGGCAAAATCGCCAGGAGACTTGAGCTCTTGCGCCATTTGCTGGAAAAAGCTCAAGTCCAGGTACACCTTGCTGTCGCCGGGGCAGTAAAAAGGTCCCATGGCAGATTGCCCGGTTCCACACGCTGTCGGGGTGGCGCCGCTAAACAGGACAAGTTTGGGCTGCTGGTAGGCGCCCCAGCCTTTTTGCTGGAATATGGCGCTCCAGGTGTCTTCGGTATCGGCAAGTACTTTTGACACAAAGCGGGTTTCGGCGGTGGGTTGGGCTGTACCGCCTGGGGTGCTGTACGATGTTTCGGTGCCCGCGGGCTCGGCCATGTTCTGCAGGACGACGTTGGGGTCGACGCCAAAGTAGATGGCAACCAGGGCCAGGACGATGGTGCCCAGGCCGATTTTTCCGCGGCCTCCGACAGACATTCGCCGGCCCCTGCGGTCTTCGATGTTATTGCTTTCGCGTGAATTATCCAGGCGCATGGCTGTGCTCCTTTGAGCGTATTGTTGTCGTGCTGTTGTTGAGGGGCGGTTTGCCGTGTTACGGTAACGGCTGAATTTTATTGCCTATGACGGTACGGAACCTTAAACTCACTCATCAAGAATGTTAGGATACGTTAAATGGCTCAATTTTTTGTCGTCCACCCCGAAAATCCACAATCGCGCTTGCTTAAGCAGGCGGGGCAGCTTTTGGCCGATGGCGGCCTGGTGGCAGTGCCTACCGATTCCAGCTACGCCGTCGTGGCGCGGCTTGATGACAAAGCTGCGGCTGACGCCTTGCGCCGCTTGCGCGGCCTGGATGACCGTCATCACCTTACCTTGTTGTGCCGCGATCTTGCTGAAATCGGCCATTTCGCCAAGGTCGATAATAAACAGTACCGTTTCTTGAAAATGGCAACGCCAGGCCCCTGGACATTCATCCTGGAAGCTACGCGCGAAGTCCCGCGCCGGGTATCGCATCCGTCGCGCAAAACCATAGGCATACGGGTTCCAAACCACCGCGTGGCCCTGGCCCTGATCGAAGCAGCCGGTTCGCCGTTGATGTCGACCACGCTGATCCCAGAGGACGAAGACGAACCCCTGAACGATGCGCAAGACATTTTCGATCGCTATGCGAATCAGTTGTCAGCTGTCATCGATGGCGGGGCATGTCCGCTTCAGCCCACCACGGTTATTGATTTAAGCGGCGATGCGCCGGAAGTCGTGCGGCGCGGCCAGGGCGATCTTTCCTCTTTGGGTCTGGAATAAAGCGAACTATATTGCAGGTTTGCTGCCCAATATCATATTGGCTTGCCCGATACGCGGGTGAGCGCTTGCGCGGAAGTTTATGGAATCACTGATACAGGCTATTACCATTTATGCTTTGCCGGTCCTGTTCGGGATTACCTTGCATGAAGCAGCGCACGGTTATGTGGCGAGAATGTTCGGGGACCCCACTGCCTGGCAGGCGGGGCGCATCAGCCTGAATCCTGTACGCCATATCGACCTCATGGGTACGATCATCGTGCCTTTGTTCTTGCTGTTCAGCACGAAGCTGCTGGGCGGTGGTGGCTTGTTGTTTGGTTGGGCCAAGCCTGTACCGGTCGACTGGAGCCGCCTGCGCCGCCCCAAGCGCGACATGCTGTGGGTGGCGCTGGCTGGTCCGGCATCGAATCTTGTCATGGCTGTTATTTGGGCAATCGGCTTGCGCATTCTTGCGGAAACAGGGGCAACATCCAGCAGCTTCTGGGTGCAAATGACTATTGCCGGCATACAAGTAAACCTGATTCTGATGGCCTTGAATCTGGTGCCTTTGCCGCCGCTGGACGGAGGGCGCATAGTATTCAGCCTGTTGCCGGATCGCATGGCCTGGCAGTATTCCAAAATAGAGCCTTACGGCATTGTCATTCTCATCGTTTTGATGCTGACGGGCGTTCTGTGGACGGTATTGCAACCTTTGTTGGCATTCGGTCAGTTAATTGTTAATTGGTTCTTATAAAATTCAACGCTTATCCGGTAAACTTACAGGTTAACTTAGGCAAGTTCACCGTTTTGGTGAGTTCGAGGAGATCATTCCTATTATGGCAAACGCGGATTCTGCGATTTCAATCCTTCAGGGCAGCATGGTTGCCCTGGTCACTCCCATGCATCCTGATGGCAGCCTGGATTTCGACTCATACCGTAAACTGATCGATTGGCATGCCGCCGAGGGCACCGATGCCTTGGTGGTGGTGGGCACTTCGGGCGAATCGCCTACCGTCGATGTCGACGAGCATGCCGAGTTGATCAAGGTGGCAGTCGAACATTCCGCAGGGCGTTTGCCTGTTATTGCAGGTGTCGGTGGAAACTCCACAGCCGAAGCCATAGACCTTACCCGGCATGCCAAGGCTGTCGGCGCGCAAGCGGGCCTGTCAGTGGTGCCTTACTACAACAAGCCTACCCAGGAAGGCTTGTACCAGCATTTCCGCACCATTGCCGAAGCGGTCGATTTGCCTTCGGTCTTGTATAACGTGCCGGGCCGTTCGGTTGCGGATATGTCCAACGACACTATCCTGCGCCTGGCCCAAGTGCCTGGCATTATCGGCGTTAAAGACGCCACCGGCGATATCGCACGAGGCGCCATGCTGGTGCGCGATGCGCCAGCCAGCTTCAGCGTAGTCAGCGGCGACGACGCCACGGCAGCAGCGCTGATGTTGCTGGGCGGCCGTGGAAATATCTCGGTTACCGCAAACGTTGCGCCCAAGCTTATGCATGAATTGTGCGTGGCCGCTGTAAAGGGTGATGTTGCCCTGACTCGCCAGCTGAATGCGAAGCTGGCCACTTTGAATAAAGTGCTGTTTATTGAGTCCAATCCGATTCCAGTCAAATGGGCCGTTGCTGAAATGGGCCTGAGCAAACTGGGTTATCGCTTACCTTTAACCCCCCTGGACGAGCAGTACCACAGCGTGGTGCGCAACTCGTTGAAAGAAGTAGGCTTGATCTAAATGATAAATATGCGTATGAATAAACGCTGTGCCGGCTTTACATTAAGTCTGGGCGTGCTGTTGCTGTCAGGCTGCTCGACCATGAATCAAATGATGGGTACCGAAGAATCGGTTGATTACAAAAGCACGGTCGCGGGTGATCCATTAAGCATTCCGCCCGATCTTACTCAAGCCAACCGTGATGCCCATTTTCGCGCACCGGAAGGCACTGCTACGTTAAGTCAGTACGAGCAAAGCCAACAGGCTCAGCAAAAAGCGGGTTCAGCCAACACCATATTGCCGGGAGCCAGTGGCGTATCGGTCATGCGCGATGGCGACATCCGCTGGCTGGTTGTCGACAAGCCAGCCGAAGAGGTCTATCCCAAAATCATCGATTTCTGGGGCGAGCAGGGTTTTACTCTGCATTCGCAGGATTCTCGCACAGGTTTGATGGAAACCGATTGGGCTGAAAACCGCGCCAAAATCCCTGAAGGCTGGATACGCAGCGCCTTGGGCGGCATTATCGACCAGGTATTCGATAGCGGCGAGCGCGAGCGTTTCCGCACCCGCGTCGAGCGAGTCAACGGCAAGACCGAGGTCTATATCAGCCATCAGCAGATGGTTGAAACACCTACGCCGGATGGCGCCGCATTTAAATGGGTTTTCGGTAAAGAAGATCCAGGTCTGAATGCCGCCATGCTGGCTCGATTGATGGTGTTTTTAGGCACCAACGTCAAGTCTGCCCAAGACATGGTGGCCCAGGCCGAGAAAGACTCCGATCAACCTAAGATCACCCAGATGCCTGAAGGGCAGGCTGCGCTGACTTTGGGCGAACCTTTCGACCGTGCATGGCGCCGCGTTGGTGTGGCAATCGATTCGGCAGGTTTTGCTGTTGATGACCGTGACCGTTCCACTGGCGATTATTTCATCCGCTATCTGGATAGCGATACGGGCGAAAAAATCGAACAGCAGAACATTATCGGTCGCTTGTTCGGCGGTAAGAACACGGCCGAAGCAACGCCATACCGCATCCATGTAGCTGATCAGGGCGCGGGCTCGCTGGTGACGGTTCTGAACCAGAAGGGCGAGGTCCAGAACACCGATACGGCCAAGCGCATTATTACAGTGCTATCGACTCACATGGCATCGAAGTAGCATCTTGGCTGGCTATGCTGGCGCCAAACCATTGCAGTTTTGGCGCCAGTGCGGCGACTTCTCCTACCAATAGCAGCGAGGGCGACTTGAAATCATGTTGCCTGGCCTGCGCTGTCAATTCTTCCAGTTTGCCGTGAAGCACCCGCTGATTACTGCGGGTGCCGTTTTCTATCAGCGCAAAAGGCGTATCGCCTGAGCGTCCATGTTCCATCAGGCGGCCAGGTAGCCAGTCCAGCTGGCCAACGCCCATGTAGAAAGCGACGGTCTGTTTTTCCTGGGCCAATGATGCCCAGTCCTGGACTGTTGTGCTTTTGCTGAAGTGCGCCGTTGTCAGGTGTAGCGATTGGGCATGGTCGCGATGAGTCAGGGGGATCCCTGCATAGGCCGCGCAGGCCATTGCGGCGGTGAGCCCGGGTACGACTTCATATTCGATACCGTGTCGACGTAGAAATTCCAGCTCTTCGCCTCCGCGGCCGAACACAAAAGCGTCGCCGCCTTTAAGCCTGACGACAAATAGTCCCATCTTGGCGTATTCCAGCATGAGTTGGTGGATACGCGCCTGAGTGGCTTCGTGGTCTTCGCCGGGTGTTTTCCCGACGCAGACCTGGGTGGCATCGCGGCGCGCCAGTTCAAGTATTTCGGGGCTGACCAGTCGGTCGTAGAGAATGATGTCGGCTTCGTTCAACGCGCGCAGTGCGTGCAAGGTAAGCAGGCCGGGGTCGCCGGGACCGGCTCCTACCAGGACGACTTTACCGTTTGCCGGCCCTGGCGTCTTTTGCAATTCATGCTTAAGTGTCGATTCGGCGGCACTGGGCTGCTGTCTGCGCAAAGCGCCCGCGACGGGGCCATCCAACAGCCAATCGTAGAATGCCCGCCGGCTTCGCATCTCGGGCCGGGCCTGGCGTATGGCAGGGCGGTATTTGGCGGCCAGCGCCACCAGTGAACCCAGTGAGTGGTCGAATAGGGTTTCGATGCGCTCGCGCACACGGCGTGCCAACACGGGAGCATGTCCGGACGACGATATAGCTATCATCAATGGTGAACGGTCCACGATGGAAGGCACCTGGAAGGTGGACAGTTCAGGGTCATCGACGACATTGATCATCAAACGTTTGGCAGTTGCTAGTTCGGCGACTTGCCGGTTGATGTGGCGATCGTCTGTGGCCGCTACGATCAGCCATACGTCATCCAGCCATTCCGGTTCGAAGTGACGCTGTATGAATTGAATGGCGCCTTGTTCATGCAGTTGCAGTAGTTCGTTCGTTGCTTCGGGCGCGCCAACGGTTACCAGCGCGCCGCTGGCCAGCAGGCTTTTGACTTTTCGCTCAGCAACATTGCCGCCGCCTACAACCAGGACCCGGCGGCCTTTCAAGTCGGCAAATAAAGGAAATAGTCTCATAGTATTCAGGTTACGGCATCGAGAATAATAGGTATCAGCCGTTGCGACGGCGCGGGTATGGTCGCGCTGCGCACAAGGTAGTCGCCGAATTTTTCATCCGCCTGACGGTGCTTGGCATAGGCTTCAAATAGGCGGTCCAAGGTGCTAAGGATTTCAGGTTCTGCGATGTTTTCGCGATAGACGATATTCAGGCGTTCGCCGGTAAAGTCCGCGCCGAGGCGTAAGTCGT
>DATJCP010000064.1:0-1736 GCA_035514715.1 Candidimonas sp. | reverse complement strand
CATTCTGGCCGAAGACGCTATCAAGGCAGCGGTCCAGAACTACAAGGAAAAGCACCAGGACTAATCATGGGAATTACGCTTACACAACAAGCGGCTGACCATATCAGCCGCTATATCGAGAAACGCGGCAAAGGCCTGGGTTTGCGACTGGGCGTCCGTACGACGGGTTGTTCGGGTATGGCTTACAAGCTGGAATACGTCGACGAGCCTGCCGCCGAAGACCAGGTGTTCGAGCAATTGGGTGTGAAGGTGTTTATCGACCCCAAGAGTTTGCCCTATCTTGAAGGCACGCAGCTGGACTACGGCCGCGAAGGCTTGAACGAAGGGTTCAGGTTTACCAACCCTAACGAAAAAGCCACTTGCGGCTGCGGTGAGTCCTTTACGGTGTAATGTGGCGGGGGAAAACTATTTCGAATTATTCGGCCTGCCGTCCCAGTACGCCCTAGATCAGCCATTGCTGGATCAAACTTGGCGCGCACTTGCCGCCAAGGTGCACCCCGACCGCTACGTAAACGCTGCGCCGGCGGAAAAACGCGTAGTCATGCAATGGGCCTCTACCATCAACGAGGCCTATCGCGTGCTTAAAACCCCGTTAAGCCGGGCTCGCTATTTGTGCGAGCAAGCAGGGTGCGATCTGCAGGCCGAAAGCAACACGCGTATGGACGCCGCCTTTCTGATGCGGCAAATGGAATGGCGCGAGCAACTTGACGAGGCGCGTGACGCATCGTCGCCAAGTGGGCTGGCGTCTCTTGAAAGCGATATCCGTCAGGCGCATGCCCAAATGCATGACGCCATGCTGGTGCTGATCGATCAGCAACACGATTACGAACAGGCCGCAGCCAGGGTGCGCGAGTGGATGTTTGTCGAGAAGCTGGCCTGCGAAGTCCAGAGCGCCCGTCACGACCTTACCGACCGTCAAAATTAACATGGCATTACTGCAAATTTCCGAGCCGGGCGAATCGCCTGTTCCTCATCAACGCAAGCTTGCCGTGGGCATAGACCTTGGCACTACACACTCGCTGGTGGCGTCGGTGCGTAGCGGCGTGCCTGAGATCCTGCTCGATGAAGCGGGTCGCGGCCTGCTGCCGTCGGTAGTGCGCTATCTGGATTCCGGGGCCATAGAACTGGGCTATTCCGCAATCGAACATCAAGCTCATGACTCGGCTAATACCATTGCGTCGGTCAAGCGTTTTATGGGCCGCTCGCTGGAAGAGGCGCGCAACACAGGTGCTTCATACCATTTCTCCGATGAGCCCGGAATGGTCAAGCTGCAAACCGTGCAGGGCGACTTCAGTCCCGTGGAAATTTCCAGCCAGGTGTTGAAAGCCTTGCGCGCGCGAGCCGAAGGCGTACTGGGTGGGGATCTGGTGGGCGCTGTGGTGACCGTGCCGGCTTACTTCGACGATGCACAGCGCCAGGCTACCCGCGATGCCGCTCGCCTGGCAGGCTTGAATGTCCTGCGTTTGCTTAACGAACCGACTGCCGCCGCAATTGCTTACGGGCTGGATCATGGGGCCGAAGGCATTTATGCCGTGTACGACCTGGGTGGCGGCACCTTCGATATTTCCATATTGCGCTTGATGCAAGGCGTGTTCGAAGTGGTTTCCACAGGCGGGGATACCAGCCTGGGCGGCGATGACTTCGACGATATCATCGTGGCGCAGGTGTTGGCTTTGGCTGGCGTACAAGCTGATCTTAAAAGTGATCGCCGCGCTTTGTTGGTTGCTGCCAGGCAA
>DATJCP010000063.1:0-4431 GCA_035514715.1 Candidimonas sp. | reverse complement strand
GGCGTCGTCTGTGGCCAACGTGGTAACTGGCGGTATTTTCACGATTCCGCTTATGAAAAAAGCGGGTTATGGCGGTATACGGGCAGGGGCTATTGAAACCGCTTCGTCCGTGAATGGGCAGATCATGCCTCCAGTCATGGGGGCGGCGGCCTTCTTGATGATCGAGTACGTGGGTATCCCTTATACCGACATCATTCGTCACGCTTTGCTGCCCGCCAGTATTTCGTATATTGCTTTGTTCTATATCGTCCATCTGGAAGCCTTAAAGCTGGGCATACAGCCCATGATGTCGGCCGGCAAGCCGCGTACTGTGCTGCAGAAGCTGGCCGGTTGGGGCATGGGCATTGCTGGCTCCGCGATTGTGATGGGGCTGGTCTATTGGATAGGTGTGGGCGTGCAGGCGGTAGCCGGTGCTGCAGCCATCTGGATACTGACGGGCCTGTTGGTCGCTTTGTATGTATGGTTGCTGAGAATTGCCGCCAAGCATCCCGATCTTCCTACCGAAATCAGCGTCACCAACCCGACGCGCCCAGAAACCTGGCCCACGGTGCGTGCCGGTCTGTATTTCCTGATACCTATCGGCATCCTGGTCTGGTGCTTGTCGGTTGAACAATTGTCTGCAGGGCTTTCGGCATTCTGGGCTGTGGTGTCCATGCTGGTGCAAATGGTGACGCAGCGGCCGATCATCGCCTGGTTCCGCAAGCAGGCGGTGGCGCCTACCGTGCGGGTGGGATGCTCTGAAGCCATCACCGGCTTGCAGGAAGGCGCTCGCAACATGGTGGGTATCGCCATTGCCTGCGGTACGGCGGGTCTAATCGTTGGCGCCATTACGTTAACCGGCCTGGGCCTGCGCATGACTGCCTTTGTCGAGTTGGTCTCGATGGGCAACGTGCTGGTCATGCTGTTTTTTACCGCAGCGGTTTGCCTGGTGCTTGGCCTGGGCATGCCCACCACGGCCAACTATATCCTTATGGCTACATTGATGGCGCCTGTGGTGGTCGAACTCGGCGCACAAAGCGGTATCGTCATCCCCTTGATTGCTGTGCACATGTTCGTGTTCTATTACGGCATCATGGCCGACATTACCCCGCCGGTTGGGCTGGCTACTTTCGCGGCGGCGGCCATATCGGGCGAAGATCCAATCAAAACTGGCATCAAAGGCACGGCTTATGCCATGCGTACCGCTGTGTTGCCTTTCATGTTCATCTTCAACCCATTGCTATTGCTGATCGATATCGAGGGCTGGGGCGAGCTTATTCTGGTTGTAGGTGGTGCTACCGTCGCTTCGCTGGTCTTTGCCGCCGCAACCATGCGCTGGTTCCGCGTCAAGTGCACCTGGTTTGAGGTGGTGCTGCTGCTTCTGGTCACTTTTACCTTATTCAGACCTGATTGGTTCATGAACTACGTGGCGCCAAAGTACGAATCGCGCCCAACGTCTGAGCTATTGAAGATAGCAGCTGATATGCCCGATAAGGGTCGATTGGTGGCGGTTCTGCAAGGGGTGAACCTAGAGGGCGATGACATCAAGAAAACCGTAGCGGTGCCCTTGGCGGCGTTGCCCGAAGGCAGCACGGCTAAGGGCGATTCGGCCGCCCTGCAGCGGCTGTCAGCCGCAGGCTTGACCGTGATGGCCCTGGGAGACCAAGCGCAGATTGCCGCAGTGCGATTCGGCAGCCAGGCCCGGCGTGCAGGCTGGGAACAGGGCTGGGATATCGCCGAGGTCAAGGTGCCCAACCCGTCAAGGCCATCCGAGTTCTGGTTTTATATACCAGCCTTTCTGATCATCGCCTTCATGTGGATACGACAGGGGCGTAAATTGCGGATTCAAGAAAATCGGCCCGTTGCTGCATAGGTAAAAGGTAAACTTAAGCTATTGTCCTTAGCTTAGTAGGCCTTTTCCATGGAAAGCTCTTTTCTCCAGCACGTACAGCAGCAGGTTCAACAATTGCGCGCCGACGGCTTTTATAAAGCCGAGCGCGTGATGGCCAGCCAGCAATCGGCGCAGGTTGGTCTTGCCGATGGGGCGCAGGTATTGAATTTTTGCGCCAATAACTATCTGGGCTTGGCGAATGATGCGCGTTTGATCGATGCCGCCAAGCATGGCCTGGACGAAGCCGGCTTCGGACTGGCGTCCGTGCGTTTTATCTGCGGCACGCAAACTGGTCACAAGCAGTTGGAGCAGGCCTTGGCGGGTTTCCTGAAAATGGGCGATGCCATTCTGTATTCAAGCTGTTTCGATGCCAACGGCGGCCTGTTCGAAGTGCTGCTGGATGAAAACGACGCCGTCATCAGCGATGCCCTGAACCATGCCAGCATCATTGATGGCGTGCGCCTGTGCAAGGCCAAGCGCTATCGCTACAGCAACAACGACATGGCCGATTTGCGCGCACAACTTCAGGCAGCCGATGCCGCTGGCGCACGCTATAAGCTGATCGCTACCGACGGCGTGTTTTCCATGGACGGTATCATTGCCGACCTGAAATCCATCTGCGACCTGGCAGATGAGTTCAATGCCATGGTCATGGTCGACGATTCGCATGCGGTGGGCTTTATTGGCGAGCATGGCCGAGGCACTCCCGAATATTGCGGAGTGGAAGGCCGGGTTCATATTATTACCGGCACGCTGGGCAAGGCCTTGGGCGGCGCATCTGGTGGCTACGTTGCTGCGCACGAGTCCGTGGTCGAGCTGCTGCGGCAGCGTTCACGCCCGTATCTGTTTTCAAATACCCTGGCGCCAGCCATTGTTTCCGCATCGCTGCGGGTGCTGGCCTTGCTGCAAAGCGAAGAGGGCACGGCATTGCGCCGGCAGGTCCACGCGAATGGGCGGCAGTTTCGCCAGGCTATGTCGGCATTGGGCTTTAATCTGGTGCCCGGCGAGCATCCTATTATTCCCGTCATGTTTGGCGACGCGCAGCTGGCGGGGCGTATGGCAGATGAACTCTTGCAGGAAGGTGTTTACGTTATTGGTTTTTCGTACCCGGTGGTACCCAAGGGCCAGGCGCGTATCCGCACCCAGATGAGTGCGGCTCATACACCAGAGCATATCGCCAAGGCGGTAGCGGCTTTTGAAAAGGTCGGTCGCCGTCTGGGCGTGATTGCGTAGCTTTTATAATTAAGTCTCACGCTTTTCTGGAGCACACCATGCGAGCCCTCGCAAAACTTGAACCCGCTGTTGGCTTGACGCTGACAGACGTTCAGCGGCCTGTTGTCGGCCATAATGATGTCCTGATAAAAATAAAGAAAACCGCCATTTGCGGTACCGATATCCATATCTGGAAGTGGGACGACTGGGCTAGCAAGACTATTCCGGTGCCTATGCATGTCGGCCATGAGTACATGGGCGAGATTGTCGAAATCGGCCAGGAAGTCAGCGGCTTCAAGATAGGTGACCGTGTCTCCGGCGAAGGGCATATCACTTGCGGTTTTTGCCGTAATTGCCGCGCAGGGCGGCGGCACTTGTGCCGCAACACGTCGGGAGTTGGTGTGAATAGGCCCGGCGCATTTGCCGAGTACCTGGCTATTCCCGCATTCAATGCGTTCAAGATCCCCGACGACGTGCCTGACGAATTGGCCGCCATTTTTGACCCGTTTGGCAATGCGACCCATACCGCGCTGGCTTTCAACCTGGTCGGCGAAGATGTGTTGATTACCGGCGCTGGGCCGATAGGCGCCATGGCTGCCGCCATTGCCCGGCATGTAGGCGCCCGTAACGTCGTCATCACCGATGTCAACGACTACCGCTTGGATCTGGCCAAGAAAATGGGCGCAACGCGCACGGTCAACGTATCTCGCGAAGCCTTGCCCGATGTCATGAAAGAGCTGGGTATGACGGAAGGCTTTGACGTCGGCCTGGAAATGTCGGGTGTGCCCAGCGCTTTTACTTCCATGTTGGAACAAATGAATCATGGCGGAAAAATCGCCATGCTGGGGATACTGCCATCGGGCTTCGGCATAGACTGGAACCAAGTCATTTTCAAAGGCCTGGAAATCAAAGGCATTTATGGTCGCGAAATGTTCGAGACCTGGTACAAGATGGTAGCCATGTTGCAAAGCGGCCTGGACATCAGCCCCATCATCACGCACCGCTATTCCGTTGATGATTACCGTACTGGTTTTGATGCCATGCTGTCGGGCCAAAGCGGCAAGGTGGTGCTGGACTGGACGGCGTAGGGCTTGAAGAAAAGCCGTCGTATCGAGTTTGTCAGCAGTGCCCCTTTGCCTATACGCAATGGGGTCGCGCCCAGCCGTGTGCATTTGCCGCCAGGCTGCTGGCCCAGCCTGCTTGATTTCCTGCTTGAACGCTTTCCCCATGTCCCGCCGGATATTCTGCGGGCCAGGTTGGCGAGCGGGGATATCGTCGATGAGGCCGGCGTAGCGCAAACCTTGGATAGTCCTTACCAGCCTTTGTGCTGGCTTTGGTATTACCGCGAG
>DATJCP010000062.1:0-1961 GCA_035514715.1 Candidimonas sp. | reverse complement strand
CCGCCAACATATCCATCGATACGCGACCCAATAAGCGCGTGCGCACCCCAGCGACAGTAATCGGCGTGCCGGTCGCCGCGTGGCGCGGATAGCCATCGGCATAACCGCAAGACACTACGCCTATCCGCATAGGCTCTGTAGAAGTGAAAGTATGCCCGTAGCCTATGCCTTCCCCTGCAGGTATGCTGCGCACACTGATCAGCTTGGCCGACAAGGTCATGGCCGGTCGCAAACCCAGGGCATCCGCGGACTGGTCTGCAAATGGCGACGCGCCGTACAAGCAGATGCCGGGCCTGACCCATTGCTCTTGCTGATCGGGCAGCGATGCCCACAATCCCGGCGTCAATGTGGCGGCGGAATTACATACGCTGACCTTACCCGGCAGGCCTTGGGTGACTTGATTAAAAACCTGCAGTTGCTGCTGGGTGGTCGCGGAATCATCGTCGGCACGAGCAAAGTGAGTCATTTTGCCCAGCATATTCAAGACGCCTCGCTCTTGCAAGGCGCGGGCCTGCTCATAGGCGGCCCGATAATCGGCCTTGGGAAAGCCCAGGCGATTCATGCCCGAATTCAACTTTACAAAGGCGTCGATGGGCTGGGCAACACTGGCTACAGTCAACATGTCGAGCTGCTCCTGGCAATGCACGGCCATAGTCAGGCGATAGTGCTCAAGAACGGCAATATCGGCAGGTTCGAAAAAGCCTTCCAGCAACATGATAGGGCGCGTCCAGCCAGCTTCACGACACCGCACCGCTTCGTTAAGGTCCAGCATGGCCAAGCCCTCGGCTTGACTGAAGCCTTGCACAGCATTGCCTATTTCATGCCCATAGGCATTGGCCTTGATCACGGCCCAGATATTGGGCCGAGGCCGCCCCGCCTGCGCACCGCCCTGTTCCAGCTGCTGCGCAACGATGCGTAAGTTATGACTTAGGGACGACAACGAAATCGTTGCCGAAATAGGACGTGGCATGGTGGTTCCTTAGCGGGTCTGAATAATCCGGGCGCTTTTGAGTTATAGAAGTTTACATGCCCAAGCATGTTCACGGCATGCAGATGGCAATTTTCAGCCCTGGCGCGCCCCTGCTTATCTGGAGTCAGTAACCTATACCGGCCATGTCTTATACTCCCCGCCTATGGCCGTCGATCATTACGAAAACTTCCCTGTAGCGTCTTTACTGCTGCCGCGCCGCTTGCGCACGCCTGTCAAGAACATATACCGCTATGCGCGCAGCGCTGACGATATTGCCGATGAAGGCGATGCCGTCGCCAGCCAGCGCCTGGCGCTGCTATCCGGCTACCGGGACGCCTTGCTGCAAATACAGGCGGGATCCTTGACCTTGCCGGCCGACGACCCTAGAAAATCCATTTTTGAGCCGCTAGCCGACACCATCAAGGAACACGCCCTACCCATGGAGCCATTCCTTGACCTGATCTCTGCCTTCGAGCAAGACGTTATCACCACACGCTACGCCAACGACGCCGACCTGTTCGACTATTGCCGGCGCTCGGCCAACCCGGTTGGCCGCTTGATGCTGCACCTGTACCAGGCTGCGACGCCTGACAACCTGGAACAAGCGGATTCAATCTGCACTGGTTTACAGCTGACCAACTTCTGGCAGGACGTCGCCATCGACTGGCAGAAAGAACGCATTTATCTACCGCGGAGCAAGCTGGAACACTACGGCGTGAGCGAAAGCCATATTGCCGAAAAGCGGCATACCGACCCAGCCTGGCAAGGGCTAATGCAAGTCCAGGTACAGCAAGCGCGCGACCTGCTGACAGGCGGCCTGCCCCTGACACAACGGCTGCCCGGGCGTATTGGCTTCGAATTAAAGCTTGTGGTCCATGGGGGTTTGCGTATCCTTGATCGTCTCGACCAATTACACTACGACATATTCTTTCACCGCCCAACGCTGCAAAAACGCGATTGGATCTTGCTGTTCTGGCGCGCACTGGGCTGA
>DATJCP010000061.1:0-3624 GCA_035514715.1 Candidimonas sp. | reverse complement strand
CAAAAAACCGCAAGGCGGCAGCGGGATCCTGCACAGTATCGGCCAGCACCAAGAAGCGGCTTTTCTTGATGTCTTCCTGGTACGTGGCCGGACCGGTCAAGGTGTAAGGCATAAGACCGATTAACGGTCAGACCTCGATACCGCGCGATCCGAGATAATCCTCATAGCCGCCCAAGTAATTGACGATCTCGCCGCCAGGCATGATTTCTATCACCCGGGTAGCGACGCCCGACACGAACTCCCGATCGTGCGACACGAAAATCAATGTGCCGGCATATTTTTCCAGGGCGAACTGCAAGGATTCAATGGATTCCATATCCAAGTGGTTGGTAGGCTCATCCATCAGCATGACGTTGTGACGACCCAGCATCAGGCGTCCGAAGCTCATGCGGTTCTTTTCACCGCCCGAAAGCACCTTGACTTCCTTGCTGATATCGTCACCCGAAAACAGCATGCGGCCCATGACCGAGCGCATGGATTGGTCATCGTCGCCTTCCTGACGGTATTCGCTCAGCCAATCAAACAAGGTTTTGTTGGACTGGAACTGATCGGAAACGTCTTGCGCCATGTAGCCGATATCGGCGCTTTCAGACCACTTGACCGAGCCTGTATCGGGGGCCAAATCACCTGCCAACATACGCAACAGCGTCGTTTTACCCACGCCATTGGCGCCGATAATGGCGATTTTCTCGCCCGCTTCCACCATCGCCGAGAACGGCTTGATAACAGGCTTGTCGTAAGACTTGCTGATGGATTCGATCGTAACGGCCAAACGATGCAGCACTTTGTTCTGTTCGAAACGAATATAAGGATTCTGACGCGACGACGGCTTGACCTCGACGGCGGCAGCCTTGATACGGTCGATTTGCTTCAAGCGCGATGTGGCTTGGCGCGCTTTGGACTTGTTGGCCGCAAAACGGCGCACAAAGTCCTGGAGCTCGGCTACGCGCTCTTTTGCCTTGGCGTTGGACGAAGAAATACGTTCGCGCGCCTGAGTGGACGCCAACATGTAATCGTCGTAGTTGCCAGGATAAATGCGCAGCTCGCGATAGTCCAGGTCAGCCATGTGCGTGCACACCTGGTTCAGGAAGTGACGATCGTGGCTGATGATGATCATGGTGCTTTGATAGCTGTTGAGCACATCTTCAAGCCAACGGATGGTGTTGATATCCAGGTTGTTGGTAGGCTCGTCCAGCAGCAGCACATCAGGATTCGAAAACAAGGCCTGGGCCAGCAACACGCGCAGCTTCCAGCCGGGAGCAATTTCGCGCATAGGCTGGTTATGCTGCTCGACAGGAATTTCCAGACCCAGCAGCAGTTCACCGGCACGCGCTTCGGCCGTATAACCATCGTATTCGGCGAACTTGGCCTCAAGATTGGCCGCGTGCATGTAGTCGTCTTCCGTGGCGTCTGGATTCGCGTAGATGGCATCGCGCTCTGACATGACCTGCCACATTTCTTCGTGGCCCATCATGACAACGTCAAGCACCCGCGTGTCTTCAAAGGCAAATTGATCCTGGCGCAGCTTGCCCAGGCGCACGCCCGGATCGAGCGATACGTTGCCCGCGCTGGATTCAAGGTCACCACCGATTATTTTCATAAAGGTGGACTTGCCCGAACCGTTGGCGCCGATCAAGCCGTAACGGTTGCCCTCGCCGAATTTGACGCTAACGTTTTCAAATAGGGGCTTGGGGCCAAACTGGATAGTAAGATTTGCAGTGGAGATCACTTAGGGGAATCACGTATAAAAGAGTCAATACAACCTGCTAGTTTAACAAGTTGAGCCTAAAAATGCTCTTCAAGGACCAAATGCGCCATACCTTCACCAGTGGCTATCCCAACTTTCTTGCCCACAGGCAACGTCGCTTTGACCCTGACATGGCCATATGGCAGCCCTGTGACCACCGGTACTTTCACTGTTGCACGCAGCCAGGCGACTACGGAAGGCAGATCAAAACCGTTGTCATGCGCGGCCAGGCGGTAATCGGTGAAGCGGCCAAGCACGATGGCTTTCTGCCGCGCCAGAATACCGGCATGCCACAATTGAGTCAGCATGCGCTCGACCCTGAAGGGGTGTTCCGCCACGTCTTCCAGGAACAGGATGCCGCCGTCGATATCCGGCATATACGGTGTACCGATCAGCGAAGCCACCATTGCAAGATTGCCACCCCATAAAACGCCACGCGCATCGACCGGGTCGGAATCAGGCGACTCGAAGCTTAGAATTTCAAGCTCCCCACGCATGGTTTCGCCAAACAGATCCGCGGTCAGATCGTCCATTTTCTTTGCGCCGAAATCGTAAACCGCGGTTGGCCCAGCAAAGCTGCTTGCACCCGTTTTTGCCAGAAGCGCCAGGCTGAATACGGTGAAATCGCTTTGGCCTATGAATATTTTTCCGCTGTCGGCAACGGCTTGCCAGTCAATGAAAGGCAGCAAGCGGCTAAGTCCGTAGCCTCCGCGTGTGGCCATGACGATGGGGTGTTTCTGCTTCAAGGACCGCGCAATACCGGCCAACCGCTGCTTATCGGTGCCAGCAAAGCGTTCGTGCACGGCCAGGGCGGTACGGTCGACGGCGGTTTTGAATCCGAGTTCGCCTAGCCTTGTGCGGGCCAGATCTATAGTTGCCGGGTCGGCGACGGCGCCCGATGGCGATATCAGGTAGATGCCCTCTGGCGATGGGTGTTCGTGATGGTGGTGTTCGTGGTGATGATGCTCATGATCTTCATGGGAGTGATCATGGTCGTGCGCCGCTGGCGTCATGGTGGCTCTCGTTTTTTAGCGGGAATAAGTAAGCGCTTATTGTAGGTGGAATTGTCGGTGTAGGCGGATACAGTGGTTCTTACGTAGGCTATATCTCAGTTCTTATATCAGGCCGATCACTCTTTTTCTGTCGGGTTTATCGTTTCTTATGAGGCGCATCGAGCTGGGGTGAGCCCAGCTCGATGCGCCTCACAATAGCGCTGATTGGACGACGTTTCTTACGGGCTGGTACCTACGAGACGAATGCTTCGGAATAGACACTTCGGAACGCATACCTCAGGCCGAATACCTGACCGAACAGGCTGAAATACAGTACGTGGCACAGGGAGGTCCTGTAGGAACGTACAGTAAGTAGCCAGAATCACCTACATGAACTGACCGTACGTAATGCCACGGTCTCCCTCTCTTGGCCCAAACCAGCTGCTGGCGGTAGCCGTCTATGCATGCCTTCTTACGCGACGGCGGCTGTGACCGGGGCAGGGACTGGCGACTTCGCGTGCGCCGGCTCAAGGGCAATTCACGGGGATGCAAGGGCGCGCCTGTTTGAGCAGCCGTTTACGGACGACAGTCCGTGGCTGCGAGTTCGCGCCCGCCCCGGGAATTGGCCTTGAACCGGGAAGCCGTGGCGAAGCACAGGGCCGCAAACGCGTGAAGCCAGGCACTGCCCCGGTCACAGCCGCCGTTTAAGAAAGCAAAAAAATCAAAGGCAAGAACAAGCAGCCTTAACCTTAGCCTTGGCCCGTCGTTCGCGAAAAAACTGGCGCAGCAAATCACCGCATTCAGTTGCCAGCAAACCACCCGTCACCGACGTCTGATGATTCAACTGCGGATACGAATGCACACTAAGCACACTACCGCATGCAC
>DATJCP010000060.1:0-10447 GCA_035514715.1 Candidimonas sp. | reverse complement strand
GCCAGCCTGGTTGAGTGTTGGCGGGGCAAGTGACACCGTGGTGACTGTGCCGGTAAGCGCTGGCGAACAAGTTGCTGCCGGGCAAGCCGCTATGCCTACAGTTGACGTTCAGGCAGTGTTGTCCAATATAAAAAGCCCGGCATTCACGGTGGTTGACGCGCGTGCGGCCAACCGGTATCGAGGTGAAATCGAACCCATGGATCCGGTTGCCGGCCATATTCCTGGGGCATTGAACCGTCCGAGTCTACTGAATGTTCAGGAGGATGGGCGCTTCAAGCCGGTTGCCCAGCTGCGCAGTGAGTTCGAGACCCTTTTGCAGGGAGTGTCCGCTCAAAATGTCGTGCATCAGTGCGGTTCGGGTATTTCGGCGTGCCACAACTTATTTGCTATGGAACTGGCCGGGTTGTCGGGTTCTGCCGTGTATCCGGGATCATGGAGCGAGTGGTGCAGCGACCCCTCGCGCCCGGTTGCGCGAGGCTAAGCGCCTAGATCGCCGCGTTGCCCATTTGGCTTCGGTACCACTCATGGAAGTGCTGCATGCCGTCTTCCATGGGTGATTGATAAGGCCCGGTTTCATTGACACCGCGCCGCATCAGTGCACGGCGGCCGGCATCCATGCGCTCGGCGATTTCATCGTCTTCGATGGCGGTTTCCATATAGGCTGCCCGTTGCGTTTCCACGAACTCGCGTTCAAAAGCGACGATATCTTCAGGGTAATAAAATTCGACGATATTGACCGTTTCCTGCGGGCTGACGGGGTGCAGCGTCGACAGTACAGCCACATGGGGGTATAGCTCTATCATGTGGGTTGGGAAGTAGGTAACCCAGACCGCGCCGAATTCCGGTGTTTCGCCGCCGCGATAATCGATCAGGCGCTCGTGCCATTGCCGGTAGATATCGCTGCCGGGCTGGCCCAAGGCTTTATGCACGCCCACACGCTGTAAACTGTACCAGTCGGAAAACTCCCAGTGCAGATCGTCGCAGGTAACGAAGTTGCCCAGGCCCGGATGGAATGGCCCAACATGGTAGTCTTCCAGATAGACTTCAATAAAGGTTTTCCAGTTGTAGTTGCAGCTGTGGATTTCAATGTGGTCGAGCACATAGTCCGAGAAATCGAACTCGGGCCGCTGGAACAAGGTTGCCATATCGCGGGCGGGGTCGCGAAGCCCTTCAAACAGCAGGCCATGGCAGTTTTTCAGCGTAAACTTTTGCAAGTTCATGCAAGGAGTTTTCGGGAATTGCGGTGCGCCCAGCAACTGGCCTTGCTGGCTGTAGGTCCAGCGGTGTACCGGGCAAACAATATTGCCGCCCGTAGTGCGTAGATTGCCGCTGCTGCTTAATGGGTTGCTGACATTTCCGGCTTCGCCGCCCAGCATAATGGCCTGCCGGTGACGGCAGACATTCGATATCAGTTCTATGCCTTGGGGGTTGCGGACCAGCACGCGGCCTGCGTTTTCCTGGGGCAGCGTGCGCCAGTCGCCGACTTCGGGCACCAGTTTTTCATGCCCTATGTAAAGGGCTGACTGTTTGAAAATGAGTTCTTGCTCTTTGAGGAAAACGTCTTCATCAAAGTAGCTGCTGACTGAAAGTTGCGTTTGCGCCGGCGCAAACTGTATTTCCCGACCGATGTCGGTCATAGTTCCCCCCGCGCAATGGTGTAACCAGGACGTTGGCATGATCCTGGTGCGAAGAAAAAATGGCTAGGCCGATGAGATTTCAAAGAGGTGGGATTGTACTGTACTTTATCTCTTATAAAACAAGGGGTAGGACCTGCATTCGGGCAAATCCTCGGGCTTCTCGTACAATTTGGGCAGGATTCAAAACAAGTGCGGTATTAAGGCGCACTTATCTATTGGAATAGAGTCATGGTTGACAAGAGCACGGGCGTACAGCCTACCGATATGCCGGCAGACGGCAAGGCAGCGTTGCCCCAGGATTTCGAGACTGCCCTGGCGCAGTTGGAGGCGCTGGTCGCCCAAATGGAGAACGGTTCTCTGGCGCTGGATCAGTCCTTGGCCGCTTATGAGCAGGGTGTGGAGCTGGCCAAGATTTGCCAGCGGCGGCTTGATCAGGCCGAACAGCAAGTCAAGGTGCTGCAAGGCAACTTGCTTAAGCCTCTGGGCGATGCGCCTGCCGGCGACGAGGAGTAGGCATGGGGGGTAAACCAGTTGATTTTTCCGCATGGCTGACCGAGCGGATAGAGCATGTCGAAACCGTGCTTGAACAGTTGTTGCCGTCTGCATCCACAGTGCCCGGGTACCTGCATGAAGCCATGCGCTATGCGGTTCTGGGTGGAGGGAAACGCGTGCGCGCTGCCTTGGTATATGCTGCGGGCGAGGCCTCGTTGCAAGCCGGCACCGAAGCTTCGGCCCAGCAAATTGCCTTGGATCATGCCGCTGCCGCCGTTGAGTTGATCCATGCTTATTCATTGATTCACGATGATTTGCCCTGCATGGATGATGACTCTTTGCGCCGTGGCAGGCCTACAGTGCATGTGCAGTTCGATGAGGCCACGGCCATGTTGGCCGGCGATGCGCTGCAGCCGCTGGCCTTTGAGCTGCTGGGGCTGATGCCTATCGCTCCGGCATTAACGGTTCAGGCTACGCAATTGCTTGCGCGTTCGACCGGGAGCCTGGGCATGGTTGGCGGGCAAGCGATAGATTGCGCTAGCGTGGGGCAGGCGCTTGCAATAGAGCAGCTGCAGCAAATGCATCGCATGAAAACCGGCGCCTTGCTAGAGGCCAGCGTATTGCTGGGCGGTATTGTCGCCGGCGCCGGTTCGGCTACCCGCGCGGGTCTGGAAAGCTATGCTGCGGCGGTGGGTTTGGCCTTCCAGGTTGTCGACGATATTCTTGACGTTACGTCAGATACCGCCACCCTGGGTAAAACCGCTGGTAAAGATGCGGCCGAAAACAAACCGACTTATGTTTCTATCATGGGTCTGGACGGGTCGCGCGATTTGCTGGCTTCGCTGCGCGATCAGGCGCACGCCGCCCTGTTGCCGCTGGGGCCGTCTGCAGCTCGCCTGGCCGGTATTGCCGACTACATTGTGGGGCGCGACCGCTAGGCGGATTTTCGCATTGAGCTGCTTGCTGTTATCGTTGACAGTCTAATATGCTGTCTGGACACAACTCTATAACTTGTATGACCAACGTTTCTCTTGAACAAATTCAATCTCCGGCCGATCTGCGCCAACTGGATCGGCGCGAACTCAAAGAGATCGCAACGCAATTGCGCGAGTTTGTCCTACAGTCTGTCTCAAAGACCGGCGGCCACCTGTCCTCCAATCTGGGCACGGTAGAACTCACTATTGCCTTGCATTCCGTATTCAATACGCCTGATGATCGTATTGTCTGGGATGTCGGGCATCAGTCTTATCATCACAAGATACTGACCGGCCGGCGCGAGCAAATGGCGCATTTGCGCCAGAAAGGCGGTATTTCCGGTTTTCCCAAGCGCAGCGAGTCCGAGTACGACGCCTTCGGCACAGCGCATTCCTCTACATCCATATCGGCGGTGTTGGGCATGGCCGTGGCTTCTCGCAATGCTGGGCTTGAACGCCGCCAGCATATTGCTGTGATTGGCGATGGCGCCATGACTGCGGGCATGGCCTTCGAGGCGCTGAACAACGCAGGGGTAACGCCGGACGTCAATGTGCTGGTGGTGCTTAACGATAACGATATGTCGATCTCGCCGCCGGTAGGGGCGCTGAATCATTATCTGGCGCGCCTGCTGTCGGGCGGGTTTTACGCTGCGGCAAAGAATGTCGGAAGGGCTGTGCTGCAGCACGTACCTCCCGTGCTTGAGTTGGCCCGGCGTTTCGAGGGGCATGCCAAGGGCATGGTGTCGCCTGCAACCATGTTCGAGGAACTGGGCTTCAATTATGTCGGCCCTATCGACGGCCACGATCTGGATGCCCTGATCCCCACGCTAGAAAACCTGCGCGCCTTGGGTGGCTTGCAGTTCCTGCACGTCGTGACCAAGAAAGGTCAAGGCTACAAGCTGGCTGAAGCCGACCCGGTGCTGTATCACGGCCCGGGGAAGTTCGACCCCAGCGTAGGTATTCAAAAGTCCAAGGCGCCTTCCAAGCAAACCTTCACTCAGGTATTTGGGCGCTGGCTGTGCGACATGGCCCAGGCTGACAACCGCTTGTTTGGTATTACACCGGCTATGCGGGAAGGCAGTGGCATGGTCGAATTCGAGCAACGTTTTCCCACGCGCTATGTCGATGCGGGTATTGCCGAGCAGCACGCGGTAACTTTTGCTGCCGGCTTGGCTTGCGAGGGTGAAAAGCCCGTTGTGGCGATCTACTCTACCTTTTTGCAGCGCGGTTACGACCAGCTTATCCATGACGTTGCCTTGCAAAACCTGGATGTGACCTTCGCCTTGGACAGGGCGGGCATCGTCGGCGCCGATGGCGCTACGCATGCCGGCAATTACGATATTGCCTTTTTGCGTTGCATTCCAAATATGGTGATAGCGACCCCGTCAGATGAAAATGAAACTCGCCTGCTCTTAAGTACCTGTTATCAGCATCCTGGGCCGGCATCGGTCAGATATCCGCGCGGTGCGGGTTGCGGCGCCCAAGTCCATGATGGTCTGGATACTGTTGAAATCGGTAAGGGTGTGGTAAGGCGTCAAGGTAAAAAAATTGCTATTCTGGCATTTGGCACCTTGCTCGGTGCCGCCCTGGAAGCCGCCGACGAGCTCGATGCCACGGTAGTCGACATGCGCTTCGTCAAACCGCTGGATGAAGCGCTATTGCAAAGCCTGGCAGATAGCCACGCAGCATTCGTCACGGTTGAAGATGCCGCGATCATGGGCGGCGCGGGTAGCGCCGTACTCGAGTACTTCAGCAAACAGGGTATAGAGCGGCCCGTTCTTCAATTGGGCTTGCCCGACCAGTTCATCGATCATGGCGAGCAGATGGCTATCCTGAGCGAATTGGGGCTGGATGCCCAGGGTTTGATGAACTCCATCCAGAGCCGGTTTGCGCCATTGTTGTCGCAGCGCCTCGCTGCAGTAGTAAAACAAAGCACCTAATACCATTAGGGTTATAGGGTTATGCGATTGAGGAGTGTCGCATAATGATTAGTTGACTGCGAACTGACGCCCGCCAAGGCGGGTGTCCTATAGGTTTTTATCATGAATATTTTGATTGATTCTGCTGTTGCCATGCCTGACGTGCAGAGCAGCGTCGATACACGCCACATTTCCATCCAGCGCGTTGGTGTACGAGGGGTGCGTCACCCCATGTTGATTGCCGCCGCCGATGGCTCTGCATTGCCCACTGTTGGCAACTGGGAGCTTACCGTTGCGTTGCCTGCGCAAGAAAAGGGTACGCATATGTCCCGTTTCGTGGCGCTCCTTGAGCAGCACCGGCAAACTCCCATGACACCGTCGTTGTTCTGCGAGATGGCGCATGCCATGTTGACCTTGCTGAACGCCGAAAAAGGCGACATGTCGGCCATATTCCCTTATTTCATGACCAAGGTTGCGCCTGTTTCTGGTGTGGCCAGCCTGATGGACTACGAGGTCAAATGGATTGCGCGGGCGCAGGGTGGCAGCGCAAGCAAGGCCGAATTCGAGCTTTCCGTATTAGTTCCTGTGACTAGCCTGTGCCCGTGCTCCAAGGCAATTTCCGAATATGGCGCTCATAATCAGCGCTCCCATATTACGGTCAACGCCGTATTCGACAATCCCGCCCTGGTCGATGTCGACGCTTTGATTCGCACCATCGAGCAGCAGGCTTCCTGCGAATTGTGGGGCTTACTGAAGCGCGGCGACGAGAAATTCGTTACCGAGCGGGCTTACGAAAATCCGAAATTCGTCGAAGATCTGGTGCGCGATGTGGCTGTCCAGCTTAAACAAGTGGCTGGCGTACAACGTTTTCGCATCGAAGCCGAGAATTTCGAATCCATCCACAATCACTCGGCTTACGCCGTAGTCGAAGGCTAGTTTCCTGCCTTGGCTTGCCCGGGGGGTAGGCCAGGCATATTGCAGCGTCAGCGGCAATAATGGTAGAATACTTGGTTGTTGTTTCTTGCTCGACTCATTTTGCCGTGCAACAAGCGCCTTTTTATTGGTAGCTTGGTTTAACGGGGTTCATGGGCGGGCTGTCCCTTTTGGCGGCTATCACATTCTGGCTTGCCAAAAGATATCCACAAGGAGTGTAGTTTATGCGTCACTACGAAGTAGTGTTTATCGTGCATCCCGATCAAAGCGAGCAAGTGCCCGCCATGATCGAGCGCTATTCGGCTGTGGTTACCGGTAACGGTGGCCAGATTCATCGTCTTGAAGACTGGGGGCGTCGCCAACTGGCTTACCCTATCCAGAAACTGGTCAAGGCTCACTACGTTTGCTTCAACATCGAATGCGGCCAAACCGTACTCGACGAACTCGAGCACTCGTTCCGTTACAACGACGCCATTCTGCGTCACCTGCTTATCAAGACCAAGAAAGCGCACACAGCGCCTTCCATCATGATGAAGTCGGTTGAACGCGAAGAAGCCCGCAAGGCAAGCGCCGAAGCAGCTCCTGCAGCACAAGCGGAATAAGGGCCTGTGTCTCGAGCCAACGCGTGAATCAACTGCATTTAACTGCCACAGTCCTTGAGGTCAAGCCGCTAAGGTATACACCGGCAGGCCTGCCAGCAGTCGAAATGATGTTGTCTCACGAATCGGAAGTCATGGAAGCCGGCCATATGCGTCGGATCGAAGTGGTACTTTCCTCTGTTGCTCTAGGAGACATTGCCTTGTTGTTGGCAGACACCCCTTTGGGTGCGCCTTTGACGATAGAGGGGTTTCTTGCCCCCGCACGCAAAGGCTCAAACAAGTTGGTTGTGCATATACAGCAGGCAAATCGGGTTTTTTCCGGCGGCGCAAGCGCCGTTGTGTAGCAGTTATTCATGGTAAATCGTTGCGCAGGCGAATAAACGCCGAGCGCATGGAACATACAGCTTGGGCTCAGCCCAAACACTAAAGAGGCACATTATGGCTTTCTTCAAAAAAGGCAAAGAAAAACGCAAGTTCACGCAACAAAATCCGCTGTTCAAACGCCGCAAGTTCTGCCGTTTCACAGCTGCCAATGTTGACGAGATCGATTACAAAGACCTGGACACCCTGCGTGATTTCATCCAGGAAAACGGCAAGATCATTCCTGCCCGTTTAACCGGCACCAAGGCACACTACCAGCGTCAGCTGGACACAGCTATCAAGCGCGCGCGCTTCCTGGCTTTGTTGCCTTACACCGATAACCACAACTAATCCGGGGCCTATCGTCATGCAAGTTATTCTGCTCGAAAAAGTCGTCAATCTAGGTAACCTCGGCGAAGTCGTTCGTGTACGCGACGGTTATGCCCGCAACTTCCTGATTCCTAAGAAAATCGCCCGCCGTGCTACGGAAACTGCTCTGAAAGAATTCGAAGAGCGCCGTGCTGAGCTGGAAAAGATCCAGGCTGAAAAGCTGGCTGCTGCACAAGCTACCGGCGAAAAGCTGGCTGGCTTTACCGCTGTCATCCTGCAAAAAGCTGGTGTCGATGGCCGTTTGTTCGGTTCGGTAACCAGCATGGATATCGCAGCTGCCTTGGTCAAAGAAGGCTTCACCACGATCGAGAAAGCACAGGTTCGCTTGCCCGATGGCGCGTTGAAAGCTGTTGGCGAATTCCCAGTTGCTGTTGCCCTGCACGCTGATGTAGTGGTCGACGTCACGGTACGTGTACAAGGCGAAATGGCCTGATCAAGTATCAGCCACGTGGTACATTCCTTTCTTCTGGAATGTACACATCGCCCGCATGAAGAAAAAGCCGGTGTATGCCGGCTTTTTCTATTTTCCTATCAGGTTTGTTCCGGAGCGTAGATTTGGACAGCAAGAAAAAAGACAGTGACCCGCAGTTGGATTATCTGCGAGTGCCCCCGCATTCGGTCGAGGCCGAACAGTCTGTGCTGGGCGGCTTGTTGCTGGATAATTCTGCCTGGGACCGGATTACCGATGTCGTAAACGATGACGATTTTTATCGTTTCGATCACAAAATCATCTGGCAACACATGTCACGCCTGATCGGCTTGGCCAGGCCCGCGGACGTGGTTACCGTCAACGAGTCCTTGGCCAGTGCTGGCAAGTCCGACGAGGTCGGCGGCCTGGCATATTTGAACGCCCTGGCGCACAACACGCCATCGGCTGCCAACATTCGCCGTTATGCTGAAATCGTTCGCGAGCGCTCCATGCTGCGCAAGCTGGTGTCGGTGGCCGACGAAATCGCAGCGGCAGCCTTTAATCCGCAGGGTAAGGAAGCGCGGCAACTGCTGGATGAAGCCGAGTCCAGGGTGTTTCAGATCGCCCAGGAAGGCGCACGTGGCACGACGGGTTTCCAAGATATCCAACCGTTGCTGACGCAGGTGGTCGAGCGTATCGACGAGCTTTATCATCGCGAAGGCGGTTCGGACATTACCGGTGTGCCTACCGGTTTTACGGATCTTGACCGCATGACCTCGGGTTTGCAGCCGGGCGACCTGGTTATCGTGGCAGGCCGTCCTTCCATGGGAAAAACGTCGTTTTCCATGAATATCGGCGAGCACGTAGCCATTGAACAGGGTTTGCCTGTTGCGGTGTTTTCCATGGAAATGGGTGCGGTGCAGTTGGCGATGCGTATGGTGGGTTCGGTAGGGATGCTGGATCAGCACCGCATGCGTACCGGCAAGCTGACCGCCGATGATTGGCCCAAGCTCACGCACGCGGTGCAACAGGTGCAGGAAGCCCAGGTATATATTGACGAAACGCCAGCATTGTCGTCTGTCGAATTGCGGGCGCGCGCACGCCGTTTGGCGCGTCAGTGCGGTCAGCTTGGCTTGATCATCATCGACTATATGCAGTTGATGTCGGGCAGTTCCGCGGGTGAGAACCGGGCGACTGAAATTTCGGAAATCAGCCGTTCGCTGAAGGGTTTGGCGAAAGAGCTGAATTGTCCTTTGATTGCTTTGTCGCAGTTGAACCGTAGTCTTGAACAGCGTCCTAATAAACGTCCCGTGATGAGCGATTTGCGTGAGTCTGGCGCTATTGAGCAAGATGCGGATTTGATTTTGTTTATTTATCGGGACGAGGTGTATAACCCGGATTCGCCTGATAAGGGGACTGCTGAGATCATTATCGGTAAGCAGCGTAACGGGCCTATCGGGAGTGTGCGTTTGACGTTCCAGGGGTCAAGTACGCGGTTCTTGAACTATACGGGTATGGGTGGCGGGACGTTCTCTTCAGAGTAGGTTTTCTGTTGGTTCTGTCGTTCTTCTGACGGCGCAGCGAGCCGGTGTGGGCCTGGCGAATCCTCGCTGCGGTCCCTTTGGGACTTCCCGCGCAGTCAGCCTCATAAAAATGATGATCGAACGACGTTTCTTGCGGGCGGATGTCTACGAGACGGATGTGTCGGAATAGACGCTTCGGGACGGATACCCAGGGCCAGATACGTGATGGAACAGCACCTGCATGCGCTGACCGTACGTGATGCCACGGCCTCCCTCTCTTGGCCCAGACCGGTTGCTGGCCGTAGCGGTCTAGGCATGCCTTATTAACCACAGCTGCCGCTTAAGAACACAAAAAACGCTACAACCCAGACAGCAGCCGCTTAAGAACGCCGCCCATATGCTCCCGCGATCATCGCGCAGACTATCAGCTGAATCTGATGGAAAATCATCAACGGCAACACTACCGCGCCGACAATATTTCCAGCGAATAGAATATTCGCAATAGGAATCCCGCTGCTCAGGCTCTTCTTGGAACCGCAGAACAACAACGTAATCCTGTCTTCAAGCTTGAAATTCAGCATGCGCCCAAGCAGCAATGCCAGGCCCAGCACCATCCCCAGCAGCAACAGTGAAATCACTATCAGCGCCACCAGTGCCGACAAGGGCGTGTTCGCCCACAGCCCGCCAATAACGGCCTCGGAAAACGCCGTATATACCACCAACAATATCGAGCCTTGATCCACCACCTTCAGCATACGATTGCGCTTGATTACCCATGCTCCGATCCAGGGCCGGGCAATTTGCCCCAGCACAAAAGGCAACAGCAATTGCAGCATGATCTTGCCTATCGCATCGAACGACAAAGGAACGCTGCCTGCGCTGCTTCCCGCCAGCACTATGCCCACCAGCACGGGGGTCAGGAATACACCCAGCAAACTGGATGCTGACGCGCTACAGACGGCAGCAGGTACATTGCCGCGTGCTATCGATGTAAAGGCAATGGCCGATTGCACTGTGGCAGGCAAGCAGCATAAAAACAGGATGCCGGTGTAAAGATCAGGCGTCAGGTATAGCTTGAGCAAGGGGCCCGCCAGCAGCCCCAGTATTGGGAAAAGAATAAAGGTGACTGAAAAAATGGTGCTGTGCAGGCGCCAGTGCGAAGCCCCTGCAACAATGGCTTCACGCGACAGGCGGGCCCCGTGTAGAAAAAA
>DATJCP010000059.1:0-4664 GCA_035514715.1 Candidimonas sp. | reverse complement strand
ATTGAAAACGGCTTTTATTACGATTTTTCGTACAAGCGCCCGTTTACGCCTGAAGACTTGGTTGCCATCGAAAAGAAAATGGCCGAGCTGGCCAAGAAAAACGAAGTGGTAACGCGCGAAGAATGGATGCGCGACGATGCTGTGGCCTACTTCAAAGGAATAGGCGAGCATTACAAAGCGGAAATCATTGCGTCTATTCCGTCCAACGAGCCTATCAGCCTATATCGTGAAGGCGATTTCATCGACTTGTGCCGCGGGCCGCACGTACCCTCTACTGGCCACCTGAAGGTGTTCAAGCTGATGAAAGTGGCCGGGGCTTATTGGCGCGGCGACAGCAATAATGAAATGCTTCAGCGTATTTACGGCACCGCGTGGACGTCCAAGGATGAACAGGCCAGCTACCTGAACATGCTCGAGCAGGCCGAACTGCGCGACCACCGTAAGCTGGGCCGCGAACTGGATTTCTTCCATTTCCAGGAAGAAGCGCCAGGGTTGATTTTCTGGCATCCCAAGGGCTGGACCTTATGGCAGCAAGTCGAACAATACATGCGTGCCGTGTATCGCGACAATGGCTACCAGGAAGTCAAGGCGCCGCAGATTCTGGATCTGTCGTTGTGGAAAAAGACCGGCCACTGGGACAACTACGCCGAAAACATGTTCACAACCGAGTCCGAGAACCGCACTTACGGCCTTAAGCCAATGAACTGCCCGGGTCATGTGCAGATTTTCAATTCCGGGTTGCATTCCTATCGTGAACTGCCTGTGCGCTATGGCGAGTTTGGGCAGTGCCATCGCAACGAGCCATCGGGTTCGCTGCATGGCATGATGCGTGTGCGCGGCTTTACGCAAGACGACGGCCATATTTTCTGTACCGAAGACCAGTTGCAGCAAGAGTGCGTGGCTTTCACCGCCTTGCTGCAGAAGGTGTATGCTGATTTTGGTTTTACCGAGATTCTGTACAAGGTGGCAACGCGCCCCGAAAAACGTATTGGTTCCGACGAAGTCTGGGACAAGGCCGAGCAGGCCTTGATGGACAGCCTGGACCACACGCAATGCACGTATGAAGTGTCGCCGGGCGAAGGGGCTTTCTATGGTCCTAAAATTGAATATACGCTGAAAGACGCTATTGGACGCCACTGGCAATGTGGCACAATCCAAGTAGACTTTTCCATGCCGCAACGATTGGGCGCTGAATATGTCGATCCAGCCGACCAGCGTAAAACGCCGGTTATGCTGCATCGCGCCATTCTGGGTTCATTCGAGCGTTTCATCGGCATGTTGATCGAAAATCATGCAGGCGCTATGCCTGCTTGGCTGTCGCCTGAACATGCTGTGGTCTGCTGTATATCCGAACCGTCGGCCGATTATGCCGCCGAAATCGCCCTAAGCCTGAAGAACCAAGGGTTTAGGGCCAGTTCCGATTTGCGTGCTGAAAAAATCACCCGTAAAATCCGTGAACACAGTATGCAGAAAATACCGTACATTCTGGTAGTAGGCGAAAAAGAACGCGAAACCGGTAAAGTGGCGGTACGCGGCAGGGGTGGAGTCGATCTGGGGGTAATGTCCCTGGATGACTTTACTGCCCGCTTGCAAAACGAAATCAACACTCGGGCGTAATACCGGGTAGGCTTGCCAAAGCTTGATTTTTTATTAATTCTAGGAGTCTTAGACATCGCAACCGAAAAACCACATCGCATCAATGGTGAAATCCGCGTCCCCGAGGTGCGTCTTATTGGGGTAGACGGGGAACAGTTAGGCGTTGTAAAAACCGCCGACGCTCTTCTTCTGTCTGAACAAAACGAAGTAGACCTGGTCGAGATTGCACCAAATGCGGAGCCGCCGGTCTGCCGATTGATGGACTATGGCAAGTTCAAGTATCAAGAACAAAAGCGCCAACAAGAGGCACGGTCCAAGCAAAAGATCATCCAGGTAAAAGAAGTCAAGTTCCGTCCCGGAACCGACGAAGGCGATTACCAGGTCAAGCTGCGCAATTTGCGCCGCTTCATCGAAGAGGGCGACAAAGCCAAGGTGACTTTGCGTTTCCGTGGCCGCGAGATGGCTCACCAGGAACTTGGCATGCGCGTTCTGGAACGCGTGCGCGACGATCTTACTGAACTTTGCGTGGTCGAAGCCATGCCCAAGCTTGAGGGCCGTCAAATGGTGATGGTTTTGGCGCCGCGTAAAAAAGCAGCCCCAGGCAAGCCGGGCGACGCAGCCTCCTGAGCCTGAACTCTTAAATTCCCGTCTGCCGGGTATCCCCCGGGACGGGCGCACGCAGGTGTCTTATGCACGTTTTGTTTGTTATTGATCCCTTGTTGTCTCTCAAGGCTTATAAAGACTCTTCAGTAGCGATGATGCGTGCATTGGTTGCCCGGGGCCACACGTTAAGCGTGGCTCATCAGGGCGACCTGTATATCGATGAAGGCATAGTCAAGGCGGTTGCCACGGGTATTGCCTTGGTCGATGGGGCCGATTTGCACGGCCATGCATGGTGGCGCCAAAGTCATCCCGCTCAAGACATTGTTTTGGCGGAGTTCGACGCGGTGCTGATGCGCAAAGACCCGCCGTTCGACATGGAATACGTCTACGCGACGCACCTGCTTGAATACGCTCAGGCTCAAGGTGCGCGCGTATTCAATTCCGGCGCGGCGATACGCAACCATCCTGAAAAACTGGCTATTACCGAATTCGCTTCTTTCACGTCGCCTACCCTGGTTACGCGTGATATGGCCCGCTTGCGGGCTTTTCACGCCAAGTACCAGGATGTCATTGTCAAGCCGTTGGACGGCATGGGCGGTACGGGCATTTTCCGCTTGCGGGAAGCTGAACATAATCTGGGTGCCATCCTGGAAACGCTTACCGATAACGGTACGCGCACCATCATGGCGCAACGTTATATTCCTGAAATCGTCAACGGTGACAAGCGTATTTTGCTGATTGCCGGCAAGCCCGTGCCTTATGCATTGGCACGTATTCCGCTGGCCGGTGAGACTCGCGGTAATCTTGCCGCAGGCGGTCGTGGTGTTGCACAGCCCTTGTCTGCACGCGATCTGGAAATCGCACAAGCGATCGGGCCGCAGTTGGTCGAGCGCGGTTTGTTGCTGGTGGGGTTGGATGTCATCGGTGACTATGTCACCGAGGTCAATGTGACCAGTCCAACCTGCTTTGTGGAAATCACCGAGCAAACCGATTTTGACGTCGCCGATTGCTTTGCTGCGGCGCTTGAACAGGCAGTAGGTAATTGAATGACCCGCATCGTATTGGTTATGCACCAGCCGCTAGGATCGGCCTTTGCCGCGTGTGCTCAACATGTTCTTGGCCAGGCGGCTAACCTGACGGTTTTTGATGTGCCGCCTGATGCCGAGCCGGCAGCGCTTATTGCCGACTTGTCGCAGCAGCTTTTGCAACATCCTCAGGAAGCGACATTGATTCTTTGCGATATATTCGGTGCAACGCCGTTCAATATTGCCAAGCAGGCGCTTAAGCAGGCCACCGAACAAGGAATGGCTGCGCACCTGATTACCGGTACGAATTTATGCATGGTTTTGAAAGCATTGACCGATCAGCAGGAAAATCCAGATAAACTGAGCGAAAGTGTACGCTTGGGCGCCTTAAGGGGTATTGTTAACGCCGACCAGGCAACCTGACCCATTCCGTGCCGTTCTTGGCCTGTTAAATAACAAAGATTCTTATGCCATCTATCGACATCGTCATCAGTAATAAATTGGGTTTGCACGCACGCGCTGCCGCCAAGCTTACGCAGTTGGCTGGCAAGTTCAGCAGTGAGATTTTCATCGCCCGCGGGGCACAGCGGGTGAATGCAAAAAGCATTATGGGTGTCATGATGCTGGCAGCTGGGCTGGGGGTTACCGTCAAGGTGGATGCCGCTGGCGACGACGCCGAGCAGGCCTTGCTTGATATTCAATCGCTGTTTGATAACAAATTTGGTGAACAGGAGTAATCCAGCTATTGTTGTTGGATGACCAGCGCCCCATGACTACGCACCTAACTCTCGATCTAAGCGGCCCTGGCTCCATGCTGTGCATGCAGGGGCAGGGGGTAGTCAAGGGCTATGCCATAGGCAGGGCCGCGATCATGAGTGCGGCAGCCCTCGAAGTTGCTCACTACCGTATCGCTCCGGAAGATGTTGACGCAGAGTGCGAGCGTTTGAAAGTGGCCTTGGCCACGGCAAGCGCCGACTTGCAGGTCATGGTCAATGCATTGCCGGACGATGCGCCGCGCGAACTTGGCCCTTTGTTGACGGTGCACAGTTTGCTGCTGGAAGATCCCATGCTTTTCCAGCAAACCTGCGAGCTTATCGTTACGCGCCACTACAACGCCGAATGGGCGCTGACGACTCAGGGTCAATTGCTGGCGGAACAGTTTTCCATCATGGAAGACGAATACCTGCGTGAACGCGGCGCCGATATCCGGCAAGTCATAGAACGCGTCCTGCGCGTGTTATCCGGCTCTACCGCCTTGCTGCCGGATATCGAAGCGGGCGATTCAGATGATCCATTAATTGTCGTCGCGCGCGATATTTCGCCGGCTGATATGTTGCGCTTGCGCGATGCCCGTTTTGCAGGGTTCCTGACTGACCTTGGTGGCCCTACATCGCATACGGCGATCGTTGCGCGCAGTATGAATGTGCCGGCGGTGGTGGG
>DATJCP010000058.1:0-7081 GCA_035514715.1 Candidimonas sp. | reverse complement strand
GTGCGTGGTGTACGACAGCCATCCCGATGCCTTGCAGCCGCTTGCCGACCTTGGCGCCACGGCATGCTCCACGCTTGAAAGCTTTGTTGCCACGCTATCCGCGCCGCGCGCGATATGGTTGATGGTGCCTGCCGCCGTAGTTGATAAGGTGCTTGCGGAACTGACCCCACTACTGCAAGACGGCGATATTCTGATTGATGGTGGCAATTCGTCTTATCACGATGACATACGCCGTGCGACAGAGCTTGAAAAGCAAGGTATTCATTATTTGGATATCGGTACCAGCGGCGGCGTAGCCGGCCTGGAACGTGGCTATTGCCTGATGATAGGCGGGGAAGCCAGTACCTTCAAGCATCTTGAACCTGTATTTGCCGCGTTGGCGCCAGGGGCGGATGCTGTACCCGCAACGCCGGGTCGCCAAGCGTCTACTGCCGATAAGGGCTATTTGCATTGCGGTCCGCATGGTGCTGGGCATTTTGTCAAAATGGTGCACAACGGCATCGAGTACGGCATCATGGCGGCCTATGCCGAAGGCTTGAACATTATGCACAATGCCAATATCGGCAAGCACGAGCGTGCGGCCGACGCAGAAACCACGCCACTGCGTCACCCCGAACACTATCAGTACGATCTTGATCTGCCTGAAATCACAGAGTTGTGGCGGCGCGGCAGTGTTATCGGGTCGTGGCTGCTTGACCTGACCGCGGGGGCGTTGCAAGGTAATCCCGCGCTGGAAAATTATGCGGGCCGTGTTTCGGATTCGGGGGAAGGCCGCTGGGCGTTGGCTGCGGCTATCGACCAAGGCGTTCCTACTCCGGTTCTAAGCGCTGCGCTATTTTCGCGCTTCGAGTCGCGCGGCAACGCCGATTATGCGAATCGTGTGCTTTCGGCCATGAGAAAACAGTTTGGCGGACACGTTGAAAAGCCTGAAGGAGGGCACATAGGGTGATAGGTTCAGATCGCTTGTCTACTGTTTCAGACGCTTTGGTGCTGTTTGGCATGACAGGCGATCTGGCTCAAAAGAAAATATTCCCGGCGCTGTACGCGATGGTGAAACGCAACGCGTTGACGGTACCCGTAATAGGGGTTGCCGCATCAGCGCAGACGCCCGCGCAGTTGCGTCAGCGTATCGAGCAAAGCATTCAATTGGCCGGGGGTGTCGACGACAAGCCCGCGTTTGAACGTTTGCTGGCGTTAACCCAATATGTCAGCGGCAACTATAACGATCCCGCTACTTTTGGAAAACTGAAGCAGGCGCTGGGCCAGGCCCAGCATCCGGCCTATTACCTGGCCATCCCTCCGTCATTTTTCGGCACAGTCATCAAGGGCTTGTCGGCGGCAGACCTGGTCTCAGGCGCGCGCGTCATCGTCGAGAAGCCTTTCGGTCGCGACCTGGCGTCCGCTCAGCAGCTTAACGAGGTGGCCCGTTCCGTTTTTCCCGAAGACGCCATTTTCCGAATTGATCACTTCCTGGGTAAGGAAGCGATCATGAATATTCTTTATTTTCGCTTTGCCAACTCCTTCCTCGAGCCCATCTGGAATCGCGATCATGTCGAAAGCGTACAGATCACGCTTGCTGAAACGTTTGGCGTGGGTAACCGCGGCGCCTTCTATGAAAGCGCCGGCTGCCTGCGTGATGTGATTCAGAATCACTTGTTCCAGGTTGTTGCGCTCTTGGCGATGGAGCCGCCGGCTTATCAGGGCTATGCTGCCGTGCATGCGGAAAAAGCCAAGGTGTTCCAGGCGATGCGGCCGGTACAGGCCGATGACCTTGTCAGGGGGCAATACCAAGGCTATCGCAATGAGCCGCACGTCGACAGCCATTCTGATGTCGAAACCTATTGTGCCCTGCGTTTGTTCATTGATTCGTGGCGTTGGTCGGGTGTGCCTTGGTTTTTGCGTTCAGGCAAGTTACTTGCCCAGGATGCCGCCGAGGTATTGGTGCAGTTGAAACCGCCGCCGCAAAAGCTGTTTTCCGATTCTCAGCCCGACAATGGGCGAGCCAACTATATTCGTTTCCGCCTGTCGCCAAGTTCGGCGGTGGCGCTGGCTGCACGGGTCAAGCGTTCCGGCAAGGAGTTCGTGGGCGAACAGCGTGAACTGTACCTGCTGGATGTGGACCCTTTCGAGGAAACGCCTTACGAACGCTTGTTGACGGATGCCATGGCTGGCGACCGTGCCTTGTTTACCAGCGAGAAAGCGATCGAGGCGGCCTGGACGGTGCTTGAGCCAGTGCTAAGCAAGCATCACCAGGCCTGGTCCTACGTACCGGGCAGTTGGGGGCCGGAACAAGCCGATGCGCTTGTCGCCGATTATGGCGGCTGGCACAACCCCGGCCCGGCATAGTAGCGCCTACTTGATCAAGGCTACCGGTATGTCGACAAGGCTTAGCACCTTAGTTGTGACCGACCCCAGCACGAAGCCGCTTATGGCGCCTAATCCGCGTGTGCCCATGATGATCATGTCGCACTCTTTTGTCTTGGCATAGTCGGCAATCGTCTGGGCGACAGGGCCAACCGCGATTTCTTCTGTATAGGCGACTCCGGCTTCATCCAGAATGGCCTTGGCAGGCTGTAGGGCATTCTGACCTTCGTCTTGATAGTAGTCGTTGATGGCTTCAGATGAAAAGAACCGTTTGACGTTACCCGAAACGATAGGTGGGTGTACGGTAAGCAAATGTAGAGTGGAGCCGCCAAATTCATTGGCGGCTTTAATGGCGGCTTTGACAGCGCGAACGGACGATTCAGATCCGTCTACCGGTATAAGTATGGTTCTCAAGGTGGCCTCGTTGATAGTTGCTTGCATACATTGCCTGGTTGGCAAGGGTAGCGTAACAGGGATAGCTGCTTTATATTAGACGACAGCGCAAACGGCTTCATGATCTATATCAAGATATACGATGGACTATAGCCGTTTACTCATGTTCAGATGTCCTGCCGCATTGCGGGACGGGTCGATTTTACATGGATAGCCATGACAGTCAGGATAGAAGACTATGCTTTGCTTGGGAATTGCCGAACAGCCGCGCTAGTGTCCAAAGAAGGCTCTATCGACTGGTTATGTTTTCCCCGCTTCGACGCTGCCGCTTGTTTTGCCAATTTGCTTGGGACACCAGAGAACGGCCGCTGGAAAATAGCGCCTGCCGGGGCGGTAACCAATGTCAAGCGCAGCTATCGCGACGACACCTTGATTCTGGAAACTACGTTTACGACAGATGAAGGCGTTGCCACCCTGATTGATTTCATGCCATCCACTTTTACGCATTCAAGCGTAGTTCGCATCGTGGTTGGGGTAAAAGGTACGCTGCGGTTTAATATGGACCTGACTATCCGGTTTGATTATGGCCGAACCATACCCTGGGTGGAAACCCACCATACGCAAACGCTGACGGCAGTGGCGGGGCCCGAGTTGTTGGTGCTGCGTTGCGCCGTCCCGCTGGAAGGGCACGCCAAGCACACGACAGCAAGTTTTACGGTTACAGAAGGCCAGCGCGAGGTTTTCACTTTGCTGCACCAGCCTTCCCATGAGCGGGTGTCGGACCCGTTCGATGCCGAGGCAGCCTTGGCTGAAACGGAATACTTCTGGCATGAGTTTTCCAGTCACTGTCCGAATGTCGGTCGATGGTCGGGCTTGGTCAAAAGGTCGTTGCTTACGCTCAAAGCCCTGACTTATCTTCCGACGGGGGGAATCGTGGCGGCTGCGACGACTTCGTTGCCCGAGAAACTGGGCGGCCAACGCAATTGGGATTACCGTTATTGCTGGTTGCGCGATGCCACCATGACATTGCTGGCTTTCATGAGCCTGGGTTATTTCGATGAAGCCCGCGCCTGGCGCGATTGGCTGACGAGATCAATCGCCGGAAATCCGGATCAAATGCAGATCATGTACGGATTGGGCGGCGAGCGTCACCTGCCCGAGTATGAATTGCCATGGTTGATAGGCTATGAAGACTCGCAGCCTGTGCGCATAGGCAATGCGGCCGCCACCCAGACCCAGCTGGATGTGTATGGCGAAGTGGCTGACGCCATGGCGCAAGCAATTAAAGGGCATTTGCCGCCGCATCCTCGCATCGAGGCCATTACCGAAGTGATAGTGCCGTTCCTGGAAAAAGTCTGGCGCGAGCCTGATGAAGGTATCTGGGAAATCAGGGCTCAAAAAAAGCATTTCACCCATTCGAAAGTCATGGCATGGGTGGCTTTTGATCGCATTTCCATTGTGGCCGGCGCCATGAAGAATGGGCGGGAGTTTTCCGCCAATTGCCGGCGGATTGCCGATGAAATCCATGCCGAGGTGTGCGAAAAGGGCTATGACCCGAATTTGGGCAGTTTTGTGCAGCATTATGGTTCAACCAATCTGGACGCTAGTCTTTTGCAAATTGCTCTTACCGGTTTTTTGCCGCCCGATGACCCTCGCGTATTGGGTACTGTCGCCGCCATAGAGCAACGCTTGATGCGCGATGGCTTGTTGTTGCGCTACGAAAGCGAGGCCGGAATTGACGGCCTACCGCCGGGCGAAGGGACTTTCCTGGTTTGTTCGTTCTGGCTTGCCGACGTTTATGTTTTGCTTGGGCGTGATGATGATGCCCGCGCGTTATTTGAGCATTTGGCTGGTTTGTGCAACGACGTCGGTTTGCTGGCCGAGCAGTATGATCCTCACGAACGGCGCATGCTGGGGAATTTCCCTCAGGCATTCAGCCATATCGGCATTATCAATACCGCGCTTAATCTGCATCGCGCTGAAGCACCCGCACAGAAGCGGGTCCATCCTGAATCGACACAAGAAGAGAGTTTGGCTGGTAGCAACTCTTGATGAACGTCCATGCCATAATCACGTCCGCAAATGGATGTTTTCGGATATATGAAAAAGCTTTATCGCGATAGTCGCGTCGAAACCCTTGAAGTACAGATTACCGGCCGCGTTCAAGGGGTCGGGTTCCGTGTGGCCGCTGTTCGCCATGCCCACATGATGGGTGTGACAGGCTGGGTGCGTAATGCCAGCGATGGGTCGGTTGAAGCGCTGCTTCAGGGGCCGCACGACCAGATAGACCGTATGCTGTCATGGCTGCATGTCGGCCCGCCCGGTGCGCGCGTTCTGGAAGTCAACAGCCAAGAAACGTTCACCGAGCGTCACTACGACAGATTTGAACAAATCTAGGCTGCGTGGCACTTGGGGCTTGCGTTCAGGCGTGCTTTTTCACCCAGGCAACGTAACGGTCCATCCAGTTTTGCAGGAATTCCTTGCTGCCCGCTCCGATGTTGCCGGCATCGTCGAACAGACCTTCTTTGGCATGAATAAAGGCTTCAGGCTGGGCTAGCGTTGGTACATCCAGGTAGGCAAGTACATTGCGCAAGTGCTGTTGCGCCAAGGCAGTGCCGACGGCGCCGATGGATGTTCCTATGACGCCTGCCGGTTTGCCCGCCCAGGCATTCTGGCCATAAGGGCGCGAAGCATTATCGATTGCGTTCTTCAGCACGCCCGGCATAGAGCGGTTGTATTCGGGCGTAACGAACAGCAGCCCCTGGCTGGCTGTGAGCTCGCTTTTCAGGCGTTTTACCGGGGCAGCTTGGTCGCCATCCTGGTCTTGGTTGTACAAGGGCAGGTCGCCGATTTCAAGCTGCTTGAATGTGAAGTCTTGCGGACCTAGCCTGGCAAGCGCTGTGGCCAGCTTACGATTGAGAGAGTCCTGGCGCAGGCTGCCTACAATTACTGCGATTTGGTATTGGCTCATAGAAAGCTCCTATAAAAATCCTGGGATGCTGTTGATGACAAAAAACGATTTACGTCGGTGCTAGCGGGCATGCGGGAGTATGGCCCGCAATTGTTGCAGTTCGGCTTCCAGTTGATCGATGCGCCGCATTAGCGTCAATGCCAGGGAGAGTCCTTGCGGGTCAAGGTCAAAGTCATCGCGCAGCCGACGCGCGGTCCGGGCAATGACAATGCAATCGATAGGGAAAAAGTAATTGGCGGAATCCTGATTGGAAGGCTTCAGAATGCCTGTGTCGATTAGATCAAGCAAGGCATCCGCAGAGAGTCCGGAAACTTGCGTCAAGTGTTCGAACGAACAAATATCGGACGCATTCAGCCATACGCTTTCGGTGATATGGACAGTCATGAGTGCGCTCCTGTAGTGATGGTCGCGCGGGGATCGAATCGGGATGTCGCGGCTAGTTGCGAATAGAGTTCGCGCTCGGCTTGTGTCGGCGTCTTGGGCACTTCGATGTGTATGACGGCATATTGGTCGCCCTGCGTGCCGCCGGAACCGGGAAGGCCTCTTTTGCCTAAACGCATTTTTTGTCCTGCCGCAGTGCCGGCAGGGATGGTCATTTCGACTAGGCCGCCCAATGTAGGGACTTGAACGCTGGCGCCCAGGACGGCTTCCCATGGAGCCAGGGGCAGGTCCATATATAGGTCGTGGCCGCTGACTCGATAGACCTTGTGCGGCTGTATGTTCATGACGATATAAAGGTCGCCCGACGGGCCGCCCCGCAGGCCCGCACCGCCTTTTTCGGGCAGGCGCAGGCGCTGACCATCGGATGCCCCCTTGGGAATGCGTACCCGGAAGGTTTTGGGGATGCGGTGCAACAAGCCATGAGCGTCGTATTCAGGAACGGATACGGTGATGTCGGTTTCAGCTCCGCTATAGACTTGTTCCAGCGTGATTGAAACCGGGACTTCGTAGTCCGGCCCGCGCAGCGGTTGTTGCTGTTGCCGGTGTTGATGTTCAGCTTGTTGAGATGCCGCAAATGCAGCGAGCAAATCGGCCAGGTCGACATCGGAAAAGTCGGTGCCGTTGCCGTGAAATTGTTCACGCCATTGATTAGGCGGAACGAATTCCTCGCCTTGCGGATGGCGGCCAAGCTCGTCATATGCGGCACGTTTTTCGGGATCTTTCAGGGTTGCATAAGCAACTGAAATATCTTTGAATTTTTCTTCGTTGCTAGTGCCTTTGGTGACATCGGGATGGTATTTGTGGGCTAGTTTGCGGTAGGCTTTTTTGATATCGGCCTGCGTGGCAGCGCGCGGAACACCTAACACTTGATAGTAATCGACGTATTTCATGAAATTTCCCGAAAAAGCTTAG
>DATJCP010000057.1:0-18160 GCA_035514715.1 Candidimonas sp. | reverse complement strand
TCGCCAACCGCTCGATGACAAACCGGTTTTTCTATAATGCCGACGCCGAAATGCTGATCGTGCCGCAAGAGGGCCGTTTGCGCCTGGCGACCGAGCTGGGCCTGATCGACATCGAGCCTTGCGAAATCGCGGTCATTCCGCGCGGCGTGCGCTTCCGGGTGCAGTTAATCGACCCAACGGCGCGCGGCTATATGCTGGAAAACTTCGGCGCGGTACTGCGCCCACCGGAACTTGGCCCTATTGGCTCAAATGGCTTGGCAAACGTACGCGACTTCGAAATCCCGGTTGCCTGGTACGAAGACCGGGAAGGCGACTTCGAACTCATCGCCAAGTTTACGGGCGCCTTCTGGCATACATCGCTATCGCATTCGCCCCTGGACGTTGTCGCCTGGCACGGCAACAATGCGCCCTACAAATACGACTTGCGCCGTTTCAACACCATAGGCTCGATCAGCTACGATCACCCAGACCCCTGCATTTTCACGGTACTGACCTCGCCTTCCGACACTCCCGGAGCGGCAAACCTGGATTTCGCCATATTCCCGCCCCGCATCCTGGCCATGGAAAACACCTTCCGTCCGCCTTGGTTCCATCGCAATATCGCCGGCGAATTCATGGGTTTGATCCAAGGTGTATACGATGCCAAGGCCGAAGGCTTTTCGCCAGGAGGCTCCAGCCTGCACAACTGCATGACCCCTCATGGCCCCGATGCCCAGACCTTTGAAAAGGCCTCCAACGCAGACATCAGCCAACCTGATTACATACGCAATACCATGGCATTCATGTTCGAAACGCGACGGGTCATACGCCCCACCCCCGCTGCCCTGTCGTCAGGCACGCTGCAAAATGACTACGATACGGCATGGTCGGGGTTCAAGAAACACTTCAACCCGGGCAAGCCATAAAAACCCCACTGGATACCGCTATGATTTACTTGAATGAAACGCATGACCCCGCCCTGCAAAGCTGGGTCTCCTCCGCCAACGTCCTCGATAACGGCTTTCCCATCCAGAACCTGCCATTCGGCGTATTTCGGCCTAAGGGCAGCGCGCAAGACTTTCGTCCAGGCGTTGCCATAGGCAGCCAGGCACTGGATCTGGCGGCGCTTGCCCAGGCCCAGCCCTGGACAGGCTTGGCTGGCGAAGCACTGGCAAGCTGCCAGTCCGGGCAGCTAAATGGCCTGATGGCGCTAGGGCAGGCACACTGGTCTGCCTTGCGACTGGAACTGTCACGCGCCTTGCGCACCGGCTCATCCTTGCAAAGTCTGATTGAACCTTTGCTCGCAAATCAGAACGAGCTTGAATTCGCAATGCCTGCGCACATTGGCGACTACACCGATTTTTATATTTCATTGCATCACGCCACCGCCATAGGCAAACAATTCCGGCCCGACAATCCACTGCTGCCCAACTACAAATGGGTTCCTATCGGCTACCACGGGCGCGCATCCAGCATTGGCGTATCTGGCCAAACTTTTGCCCGGCCCGTCGGCCAAACTCGTCCCGCCACCGAAGGCGGAAACCCTGGATTCGGCCCATGCGAGCGCCTGGACTACGAACTTGAATTAGGTATTTTCGTTGGCTCCGGCAACGCTCAGGGCGAACGCATCGCCATTACCGAAGCCGAGGCCCACGTATTTGGCCTTTGCATTTTGAACGATTGGTCGGCACGCGACCTGCAAGCCTGGGAATATCAGCCCTTGGGCCCCTTCCTTGCCAAGAACTTCGCCAGCACGATCTCGCCATGGATAGTCACGCTTGAAGCCCTGGCGCCATTTCGCACAGCTTTTGTGCGCAACGCCGACGACCCGCAACCCCTGCCCTACCTGACATCAGAGGCCAACAAGACGGCAGGCGCCTTCGATATCGGACTGGAAGTCTTGCTCAGCACCCAGCAATCACGCGAAAACAAGCTTGAACCTGCCTCCTTGTCGAGCAGCAACTTCAAGGAAGCCTATTGGAGCGTAGCCCAACTGATAACGCACCATACCGTCAACGGCTGCAATCTGCAGCCAGGCGATATGCTGGGTACAGGCACGCTTTCAGGCCCTGACGTAGGTCAGGAAGGCTCATTGCTTGAGCTGAACCATGGCGGCAAAAAGCCGATCACCCTGCCTTGGGGCGAAGAGCGTTTATTTCTACAGGATCACGACGAAGTCATCTTGCGCGCCAAATGCAGCAAGCCCGGCTATCCCACCATCAGCCTGGGGGAATGCGCCGGTACTGTGCTGCCCGCCAAGTTCTGATCAATAAAGGCGAATCAACACCGGCAAAAAGCCGGACGATTGCCCCCACTCAACAAGCTCGAATAACGGCAGCGCCAGAAGATACGGCGCTGCATCGCGCAGCGTACGCCACAAACCCGGCACAGAAAACATCACTTGCGCCTCGCTTTTCCACAAACTGAAGCGGGGAGCAAGCCGCGGCACCCGGGCACAATACTCCGCATATTGCGGCCCAAACACTTTGCGTAGCAAGCGCTCTTCTTCATCGATCACATTATTGAACACGGCATACACAAATAATGCCAAACCCAAGCCCAACAAGATGCTGCCTGATTGCGCCCCTATACCGGCAACCGCCATCATGGAGAACACGTATAGCGGATTGCGGCTGATGGAGTAAGGCCCCTGATCGATCAGGTTGGTTCCTTTATGGCCGCCCAGATACAGCATGCACCAGCATCGCCCCATGATGGCCGCCACAACCAGCCCCAACCCGACCCATTCCACCCCCTGATGCTCCCAGGACGTATCCGACCAGGTCGAAGCAAAAAAAGGCAACAAGCACACCAGTACAACGCCGTAAATCGTCAACGTATTGCGGCGGCGCACCTGTACTTTGGACAAATGCTGCCACACATCGTCAAGAGAATAATCATTCTCATTACCTGGCTGTTTTCGATAGCGGCTGGGCAGCAAGCCAGTAATCCCGATAACTTTGATCAGTACGTCAAGCAATGAACTTTCGTACGGTATGCCGGCTGGCTTGCTCATGAGGCCTTCCTGTATGTGATGAGAATCACACAATAGCGGACGGCCCGTGAAATAAACGTTGAATTTGCTACGGCCTGGCCTGGACAGCCGTGTCGCCATTGTCATTCTGATCAAAATGCAGGGTGAAGACCGTACCGGCATGCGGGCCATGCTGCTGCGACTGCACCGTCAAAACCCAGCGATTGCGCTCGCACACCTGCTTGGCAATGGCCAGGCCAAGCCCTCGCCTTACCTCGGCATGTTCATTGCTACCTGCCGCGGCAGCCGGCGCCATATCGCGGCGCCCGGAACTGAAATAACGCTCGAAAACCAATGGGAGCGCGTCGGGATCTATCCCCGGCCCGCTGTCCGCAAAAGCAATGCTATCCGCGCTTACCTGGCTGACTACAAGTGCAGCGGGCGCGGCATGATCCACCGCATTCCTGATCAGATTGCGCGCCACCATCAGCAAGGCATAGGGATCCAGGAGCCGCACCAATGAATCAGGCACATCGTTGACAAATACCAGCCCGCAGCGGGCAGCTTCGGCCTCCAGGGCCATCCACGCCTCGGCGACGCAATCCTTTACATGCACAGGCTTGGGTGCAGCAGGGGTTTGGCGAGTGAGACTTTCCGCGCTCGCCAGGCTGCTGCTAATGGTATCGACATGCGCACCAATACGCTGCAAGCGCTGGCGGCTGCGCGGCTCTAACGCGGCATCCAGAAGCAGCAACTCGCTATCGCTTCGTATCGCCATCAATGCAGTACGAACTTCATGGCTAAGATTGGACGAAAACTCGCGTTCGAAGGCCATGGATTCCTCTACCCGGTTCTGCACCCGGTTAAAAGCCTCGACCAGTCTTCCGACTTCGTCGTCGCGCCGCACAGCGATGTCGGGCGCACCCGGCGCCCAAGCAGACAGCCTGTCGGTCAGTTCGACCACAGGGCCCACCACCAAGCTTCCCAACCATTTTGCCAACGCGAAAGCCAGCACGATAAAAAAGGAACCCAACGCCAGCACTATCCACCCGAACTCATGGACACGCGCCTCATGCACGGTAGCGTCGTAGCGCAGATAAAGCCGTCCCGTGGGGGTATCCGCGACGATAATATGCCAGGTTTTACCCTCAGGAGTAAGGATGCTCGAGCCAGGTTCCAGCTGGCGCAACGGTTCAGGCAGCAAGGCATTGTCGTGCGGGGAGGTGATCAGCCACGACTGAAGCAGAGCTCCCAATTCTGTATGGCTTTGCTCCTTGGGTATGGGCAAGCCCTGACGCAACTGATCCATCAAGTGATCGGCTTCGGTACTAAGAACCGCATCGACCATGTCGTCTTCCATCTGGTCGAACGCCAGATAAAACACAGCGCACAGCACGACTATCAGCATGGCCGCCGACCCCGTCAGCGCCCATGTGACACGCTGAGTCAGCGAGTGCCGGCTTTTCATCATTTGGATTGCCCGACTATTTTCCAGCCCTGGCCATGGACAGTTTCAATGCCATCGAACCCTGCCTCCAACCAGGCCTTTCTTAGCAAGTGCAACTGACTGCGCAACGCGTCTTCAGACGGCGGATCGCCGGGCCACAAGGCTTGTTCTAATTTGGTGCGCGACACCAAGGCCTGCGGCGTTCGCAATAACAGCTCCAGGATAACCCGCGACTTTCGCGCAAGATGCACCTCTTTCCCGTGCACCGTAATCGCCTGCGAAGACGTGTCGTAAACAACGCCGGCGAACGCCAATACCGTACCCGCAGCGGCATCGGGAGCGCGCCGCAGCATGACTTGCAAACGCGCTTCGAGTTCGGCCATGGCAAATGGTTTCACCAAGTAGTCGTCGGCACCCAGCGTAAAGGCGGCAAGCTTGTCTTCAAGCAGCGCACGAGCCGTCAACATCAAGACAGGCAAGGCCGCATGGCGGCCTTTGCGTATGGCCTGCAAGACACGATAGCCATCCATGCCCGGCAGGCCGATATCCAGGATAACGGCATCGAAATCGCCTGACTCAAGCAAGCCAAGGGCGGCATGGCCATCGTAGGCTGCGTCAGGTGAAAAGCCTTTAATTTCCAAATAGCTATACAGGTTCTCGGCTATCGTGAAATCATTCTCGACTATCAGTACCTTGGGCTTGGCTTTCACAGTAATAGACGACAGCGTCAAGAAGCCAGCATTTTGCCCGGATTCATCAGCCCATGAGGATCAAGCGCCTGCTTGATGCGGCGCATCAGGGCAAGCTCTACAGGGTCTTTATAGCGCGGCAACACATCGCGTTTTAACTGGCCCACGCCATGCTCCGCACTGATGGACCCACCAAATTTATGTACGCTGTTATGCACCAGTTCGTACACGGCATCTTGCTTGGCCAGAAGCTCGGCTTCGGTGCAGGCCTGGCCTTTTGCCACGTTGTAATGCAAATTGCCATCGCCCAAGTGCCCGAAAATGACGTGCTGAATACCAGGGAAACTGGCTTGCAAAGCCGCATTGGTCGTTCGCACAAAGTCGGCCATCAGCGACACAGGAATGGACACATCATGCTTGATGCTTTTACCGAAGGCCTTTTCCGCCAAGGGAATACTTTCACGCAGATGCCACAGCGCCTTGCTTTGCGTGATGTTTTCGGCAATTACCGCATCAAGCACCAAACCGGCCTCGATCGCCGCGCCAACCACAGTTTCGAAGCGCTCGCGGGCGTGCTCGGCGCTTTCGCTGTCGGACAGTTCAAGCAAGGCATACCACGGCAGCGCGGCCGATTCGCCCTCGAAAGGAATGCGCTGTTGCGGATAACATTCGACCACGCCATGCAGGCAGCCGCCTGCAATCAATTCAAAACCGGTAAGTGCGGGCCCGAAACCCTTGCGGGCGGCAGACAATACCGACACTGCGTCTTCAATTGAATTGAGTGCCAGCAACGCCGTGCATTGGGCGACCGGCACAGGATACAGTTTGACAGTGGCAGCGGTAATGATGCCCAGTGTGCCCTCGCTGCCTATGTATAAATTGCGTAGATCGTAGCCGGTGTTGTCCTTGCGCAAGCCGCGCAAGCCATGGCAGATGTCGCCCTCGGCGGTAACCACTTCCAGGCCCAGCACCAAGTCGCGGGCGTTGCCGTAGCGCAGCACCTGAGTGCCGCCGGCGTTGGTTGCCAGGTTGCCACCCAAAGTACAACTGCCTTCAGCGGCAAGGCTCAATGGAAAGAGACGATCGATATCACGGGCGGCCTGCTGCACCGACTGCAGGATGCAGCCAGCCTCGACCACCATAGTGTCGTTATCGGTATCGACACTACGTATCTGGTTCAGGCGAGTCAAGGATACGACGACAGCCTGGCCACTGGCATCTGGCGTAGCGCCGCCGCACAAGCCGGTATTTCCGCCTTGGGGCACCATTGGCACCTTGTTTGCGGCACACCAGCGCACGACCTGCGCGACTTCTTCAGTAGAACCCGGCTTGACTACTGCCAGGGCCTTGCCGCTATAGCGCCCCCGCCAATCAACGGTATAGGGCTCAGCCTCTTCGCCGTCCAGCACATACTGGCGGCCCAGCATCTGGACTAATTCGTCTACTTGACTCATTGCTAACCTTTTCTACAAATGAAATACCTAATCGGCTAATTTTAGGGCAGATGCAAATACCTAGCGACACCCAGCTAAAGCACTTCCAGACAGAATCCGGGATAATTACATATAACGCAATGATTTTTCTGAAGGATGTTTATTGTGACTGACCACCAGCCTCTGCCCGACGCGGTTTTCAAAGCCTACGATATCCGTGGCACCGTTCCCGAGCAGCTTAACCCAAGCTTTGCACACCGTCTCGGCCTGGCCCTGGCCGAACGCGCTCGCGCCGAAGGCATCAGCACTCTGGTTGTTGGTTACGACGGCCGCCTAAGCAGCCCCGAACTGGCGCAGGCGCTGCAAGCGGGCCTGATGCAAGGCGGCATCAATACGATAGACGTCGGCATGGTGCCCACCCCACTGGTTTATTTTGCCACCCATACGCAAAAAACCGGATCCGGCGTCGCAATTACCGGCAGCCACAATCCTTCCAATTACAACGGCTTCAAAATGATGATGGGGGGTAAGACCCTATACGGCGCCGACATCCAGGCGCTGCACCAGACCATGCTGCGTCTTGCCCCAGATGCCGCCCACTCTACGCCCGGCAGCCGAAACGAGCTTGCGCTTCTGGACACCTATGTAGAACGCGTCAGCACCGACGTAAAGCTGGCTCGCCCCATGAAGATAGCCATCGACTGCGGCAACGGCGTCGGCGGCGTAGTGGCTAGCCGCCTATTCAAAGCGCTGGGCTGTGAGGTGGACGAGCTTTTCTGCGATGTGGATGGCAGCTTTCCCAACCACCACCCCGATCCCGCCGACCCTCATAATCTGCAAGACCTGATCAAGCACGTCCAGGAAACCGATTGCGAATTGGGCCTGGCCTTTGACGGCGATGCCGACCGGCTGGGCGTCATAACCAAGTCCGGCGAAATCATCTGGCCTGACCGCCAGCTTATTTTGTACGCACTGGACATCCTGGAACGTCAACCTGGTTCGACCATCATTTTCGACGTCAAATGCAGCCGGCACGTGGCCCGCTCCATCAAACGGGCTGGCGGCAAGCCATTGATGTGGCAAACCGGCCACTCCATGATCAAGGCCAAGCTGGCCGAAACCGGCGCACCGCTGGCCGGCGAAATGAGCGGCCACATTTTCTTCAAAGAACGCTGGTACGGTTTTGACGACGGGCTGTACACAGGCGCCCGCCTGCTTGAAATCCTCTCTCGCCATGATGATCCGTCGTCTGTTTTGGAAGAGCTGCCCCAAGACATTTCCACTCCGGAATTGAAACTGGAGATGCAGGAAGGTCAGCCTCATGCGCTGATAGCGCGTCTGCAAAAGGAAGCTAAATTCCCGAACGCTGCCAGCATCAACACGATAGATGGGGTGCGTGCGGAATATACCGACGGCTTCGGTTTGGCACGCGCATCGAATACCACGCCTGTTGTGGTGTTGCGTTTCGAGGGGGATACACCGGAAGCGCTGGAGCGCATCAAGGCTGAGTTCCGGCAGGCATTGATTGCGCTGGCGCCCGAAGTAAGTTTGCCGTTTTAAGCAATGGCGGCTTTGCCTGTAAAAGGTCGCCGCTTTTACATAGCGGCGGCACCAAGAGGCTGGGCTGGCTCAGCGCTTGTCCAGCCTCTTGCTGCTGGAATTGATGACGATACAAACAAGGCCCGCCACAACAAGGGTTCCCAACATTGCCAAAAGGTAATGCTGAGGTAATACCATTTGACTCCACTTTGGCTAAGATCCTGTCAGACGCTTCGCGTTCGTTTGAATCATTCAAAAAGAGGAATTAGCACGTGGGAAAGATCCATGTCAGTCGCAGCCTCAAGCACGGTCAAAAAATTTTTCGATATGTCAGCTTCTACGATTTGATCGAGCTGCTGACGTTCAGCCAAATTTCTTTTATCAGCTCGGCTGCTGCACAACGCAAAGCGCCGCTGAACAAGGCGAAAAAACGCAGCGAATCACTTGAAAGAATAGATATCCAGGAAGAGCCGGCGATCCGCAGCATCGCCTATCAGTCCTGGGCCCTGCTGGATGAAGAAGAGGCTATCGATTGGTACGCCGCTGATATATCCCAACCACGGATCTGCATTATCTCCAGCGTCGGGGCCTTGTCCGAGTCGTTGTTTATGAACGACTCCACGAACGTCTTTATTGAACGAACGTATCACGCCATCCAGGACCCCACACCGTCAAGACGCCTGCTGACGGAAACCTTGCCTCGACTTGATAATGACACCGTGTCCGTGATCGTAAGCTCAACCCATGACGCCAAGCACACGAGTCAAACGCGTAGCAACATGCGACTACTTGTCGATTTAAAAACCCTATTAGCCGGGGTCATCGTTTCTCCGGATGCATCGATCCGGTTTCTTGAGCTCGCCGCTAAACTCGTTCAGCAAACCACCTGCGCCTTTGTATCGCGTGCGCGTCGGCCCAGTTTTCAGACATCGGGCAATTTGCTTACTGACGAGCCACTGGACTATGCCCAGCGGCGCGACCATGGGCATAGAGTGCAGACAATGGGGCAGTTCTAACTGGATCGCTACTTGGCCAGCCGATCATAAAGATCGACATGCACGTCCACAATCTTTCGAATATCGAATTCCTGCTCAGCCAACCGTCGCCCCGCCGCAGCCATTTCATGCCGCAACTGCCCATCACTAGCCAACCGTAAAACCGCATCCGCCAACGCACGAGCATCGCGTACAGGCACCAGCAAACCCGACACTCCAGGCTCAATCGCATCCCGGCAGCCTGGCACATCCGTCGTCACCACAGCACGCCCGCACGCGGCCGCCTCTACCAGCGACTTGGGCAAACCCTCGCGATACGACGGCAGCACCGCAATATGCGACTGCCCATACAGTTCAGCAATATCAGAACGTTCGCCTAAACACTCGACCACGCCCTCCTGCTGCCACCTGGCAAACTCCGCATCCGTAATACTGGCCGGATTGCCGCGATCCGGTCCGCCCACCAGCACCCAACGCAAACCGCTGGCATCACCCACCGTCAAGCGCGCCGCCTCGACAAACTCAAGCACGCCTTTATCCACCAGCAAGCGTGCCGCCATAATCGCCACAGGCGGGCCTTCTGGCTCGGCAACCATCGGGAACGCATCCAGATCCACCCCGGAGCCGCGTATCAGTACAACCTGCTCGGGCCTGACCACCCCCGCGTCGCGCAGCACATCCCTGTCACTGGTGTTCTGGAAAATGACCCGACTGTTGGGGTGCCCCAACGCCAAGCGGTAAAGCAGGGTCGCCGCCCAGCGTACAAAATCGAAACCGCCGCTGCGCTTGGTGAAAATGAAACCTAGCCCGGAAATCGCGGCAATATACGCCGGCACACCCGCCAGGCGCGCCGCAATACCGCCATATAGCACGGGCTTGATCGTTACAGCATGCACTACGTCAGGGCGCACACGCCTGAACAACGTCCACAGCGCGTATATGCTTTTGACTTCCTGCACAGGATGCTTACCGCTACGCGACATAGGGATCACGTGATGAGTCAGGCCGTGCTTTACGATTTCAGGCACAGAGGGACCATCCATGGTCGCCACATGCACTTCAAAACCGGCTTGCTTCGCACCCAGCGCCAGCGGCAAACGGTGCGATAGAAAAAACGCGGGATTATTCACCGCAAACAACAAGCGGCGGGTACCGCCAACCTTGCTACCGCCGCCATCCCAATAAGAGGCTCGTGCAACCGACGCCGGCCAGCCAGGATAATCTGCCGCCAAACGCCGCCACACCACGCGATAGGCATCGACCATGGTTTCCAGGCTGAATAGCCTCCCCACCCGCTCGCGCCCTGCTTGCACACGCGCTTGCAGCGCCTGCGTACCCAACTGCGCTACCGCCTCGTCGATACCCTCCGACAACGCAGCACCGTTCTGCGGTGGTACAACCCAACCCGCATCGCCGACTATCCTGGCGGCATCGCCAACATTCGTCACCACGCACGCCACGCCGCTTGCCATGGCTTCGGCTACCACATTGGGAAAGCCTTCGGCGCGGCTGGACAATACGTGAATATCCAAACCATTCATCAATCGGGGCACGTCGTCCCGCCTACCCAGCAGCTTAACCTTGTCGCCTATGCCATATCTGTTGATCAAGGACATAAGCTCAGGGTTCGAGGCCTCCATGCCATGGCCTATCAGCACACAGCGCAACGACGGATCGCGCTTCACACTCAACGCAAAGGCAGCCAGCAAATTAGCGTGATCCTTCAAGGGATTCCAACGCGCCACGCTGCCGATGACAGGCACATCATCCGGCCAGCCCCATTCGGCGCGCACGGCAGCACGTGCATCGGAATCAGGTTGCCAGAGGGAAAGGTCATAACCATTGGGAATGACCAGCATGCGATCCCCCCGATAGCCCCACATCTGGTGCCGCTGTGATGCATTGTCTGCGCAGGCCACAATCACCCCAGGTATCAGCCGCGAGGTATGTGCGCACAACCATGACAATACTTTTGCCGAGCGACTGCTTTTATGCAGATCCGCCCCCGAGTTGCGTATGCCCCAGGACACCGCCTTGATGCCGGCCAGACGCGCCACGAGCCCGCCGATCAGATCGGCATGGTACATCCATGTCTGCACGACATCGGGTTTTAGGCTGCGCAGCAACTGATGCATACGCCACAAGCCTTTAATCGCCCCCATGGGGGTTTTCATATCAAGGGTATGAACGGCAATCCCCGCTGCGCGCAGATGCGGCCCGAATATGCCTTGATCCCCCATAGAGATCACGCAATGGCGATCCTGTTGCGTAGGCGCGGTAAGCAGGCGGTGCAGCACAGTTTCAGCGCCACCATGGCCCAGCCCTGAAATGATATGCACCACGTGCAAAGATTCAGTCGCGGTTTTTGTGTAATCACTCATTCATCACCATCCTTGCCTTCCACCGTACGAACACTGGCAATCAGCACATCCCACTGATGCACGATTTCCTGCAATTCATAGCGGTTCCGAACCGACGCAGCGGCATGCTTGCCCAGCACATCCCGCAACACATGATCGGCCATCAATTGGCGCAATGCCTGATCCAGTGCTGGCTGGTCGCCCAGCGGCACCAACAACGCATCTTCGCCGTCGCGGCTGATCTCGCGCGGTCCGCTTGGGCAATCGACAGTGACACATGCCACGCCTAGCGCCATGGCTTCCAGCAATACATTGGGAAAGCCTTCCACTTCCGAGGCCAGGACAAAAACATCAGCCTCGGCCAGTTCCTTCCAGGGTTCGCCGGTACGGCCCGGCAGAAAAACCCGCCCCTCCAGCCCGTCACCCTGGACTTGCTGCTCAAGTTCGCCACGCAAAGGGCCTTCGCCCCAAATATACAGATCCCATTCTGGAAAATCCGCAGCCAGCGCGGCAAACGCCTGCACGACCGACTCAAACCGTTTGATAGGCACCAGCCTGCCCATAGCCACCAGACGGCGGCGTGTTCCAGGCGCAGGCAAGGGCCTTGCTGTAAAGACCTGGGCCAGCTCGGGAGGCAAAGGATTGGGAATGACGGCCAGGCGTTGAATACCTGGCACCATGTGCCGGAAGGACTCGACGCTGGCCTGCGCCTGTACCGTTACCAGGCTGGCCCAAGGGTAGAGACGGCGGCGCAGCGCAACCAGCACTTTTCCCGCGCTGGAACTGACTGCCGGATTCGTTCGCTCACAGACTATGGTCGGAACGCCCATGCCGCGGGTGGCAAGCAACACCACCACATTCACATTGGTCAGGAAGGAAATAATGACGTCAGGCTCGGTTTCCCTGACCAGGCGCCGGATGGCAAACCACTTTCTTATGCTGGCGAACCATGTCTTACCCAGCCACCCCATGCGATCAGCCAGCCATAGCAATTTGACGCCCTGGTCCAAGCGATAAAAAAGGCTGCCTTTTTTTGTGTAGGTAGGAACAAGCGTGACCTCATCACCCCTGAGCGCCCAGGCGCTGGCCAGGGTGGCGGCCACTCGTTCAGCGCCCCCGGCGTGCATGGAGCTGACGAAAAACAGGATTTTCATAACTACCTCGTACTCGATTCCTTATTCGTTTCCAGCCAAGCCTGCGTCATGAGTATGCTCCACAAATGGGTGCTCCAGTCGCGCTTGCCGGACTGGTGCTCCTGCCACTTGCGTACGATAGGCTCGGCGTGAAATAAGCCTTGCTGCCGCAAGACTGCGGGGTCCAGCAGGGAACTGGCCCAGTCTTTAAGCGGCCCGCGCAACCACGCTCCCAAAGGAACGGAAAATCCTTTCTTGGGCCTATCGACCATCTGTCGAGGCACATGCCGATACAAAAGCTGGCGCAGCAGCCACTTTCCTTGCCCATCGCGTATTTTGTAGTCGCGCGGCAGACGCTGCGCAAATTCGAACACGCGGTGATCTATCATGGGCACCCGGGTTTCCAGGCTGGCCGCCATCGCAGCTCTGTCCACTTTCACCAGGATATCGTCAGGCAAATAGGTCAGCGCATCAAGCAGCATCATGCGCTCGAAGATGGCGTCGCCGGACGGCTGATCAAACGGCGTAGCAGGAACATCGGCGCCTATCACCACTTGCGCGGGGTCTTTCCAGTACGACACGAATTGCTGGTAGAACTTGCCGCAATGGGCCGCCCCCAATACCTCGGCCAGCTTTTCAAACTGCTCGCGCTTATGGCCTGCTCCCAGCGCCCCCGCGCCCAGGCGCGCCGCAGCGGCCATGGGTGTGCGCAACATCGCCGGTATGGATTCACGCTTGTCCCACCAGCGCTTGGCACGGAAATAGCGGGAGTACCCACCGAACAGTTCATCGCCGCCATCGCCGGACAATGCGACGGTGACATGGCGACTAGCCATGCGCGTAACCAGTATGGTTGGAACTTGCGACGAATCGGCGAAAGGTTCATCGTAAAGCTGCGCCAAACCCGGCACGACCGCCAACGCATCATCGGCACTGACATAAAGCTCGGTATGCTGGGTACCCAAATGCGCGGCCACGGCCTTGGCATGCTCGGCCTCGTTATAGGCCGGGTCATCGAATCCTATGGAAAAGGTCTTGACGGCCTGGGCATTGTCCTGCTGCATCAAGGCCACAACGATGGAGGAGTCTATCCCGCCCGACAAAAACGCCCCCAAAGCGACATCGGAAATCATCTGGCCCTTTACGGCCGAGGACAGCACGGCCTCCAGCGCATCGACAGCTTCGCTATCGGAGTCGAACGACAGCCTGTTTTCGTTCGCTTGCTGCGCCACCTCTTGCGCCGACCAATAGTGCTGGGATACAGGCAATGTGCCGTGCCGGCACTGCTCTTGTGACAACTGCACCCATGATCCAGGTTCCAGTTTCTTGATGGCGCTGTAGATGCTGAAAGGCGCGGGAATATAGTTATGCCGCACCAGCAGCGACAACGCCTTGCGGTCCGGCTCTTTATTGAAACCGGGTATGCAAGTAAGCGCCTTGAGTTCCGAGGCAAACACGAAATTACCCGCGACGAAACCCATATATAGCGGCTTTTCGCCCATCCTGTCGCGCATCAACGATAAGGTATGCGCCTGACGATCCCACAAGGCCATGGCGAACATACCCACGGCAGCTTGCAGCGTTTTCTGCACGCCCCAGGCGGCAAACCCCGCCAGCACTGTTTCCGTATCGGAGTGCCCGCGCCAGGCCGGCGCATGCCCTTGAGCCTCAAGCGAAGCGCGCAGATCAAGGTGGTTGTAAATTTCGCCGTTCAGCACCAGTGCGTAACGCCCGCAAGCCGATACCATAGGCTGGTGCCCAGCCTCGGTCAGGTCAAGAATCGCTAGGCGTACATGTCCCAGCGCCAATCCTGACGCCTGGTCTTCCCAATACCCCTCACTGTCCGGGCCCCGATGCCGCATGCTGCGGCATCCCTGTCTGACGACAGCTTGCTTGTCCGGCAGCGCGCCCCATATCCCAACGATTCCGCACATAGTCTGCTCGCTTCTAGCTCTGCCTCAAGGGCGGCCTTTTAATGGACTTCAAACAAATGGCCCCACAACGCCATCACCCGGGTCGTGGAAAACCGGTCGCGCACATCCACGGCGCGCCGTGCATAGGCCACCCGCTGCTCTTTGTGCGCCATCATGTCCGACAAGTGCGCCGCCAGCGCCTCTTCGTCTTCCGGGGGGTTGACCAGCACGCCATCGATACCATTGCGCACGATTTCGCGCGGCCCGGTTTCACAATCGAACGCCACTGGCGCCAGGCCGCTGGCCATGGCTTCGAGCAGCGTATTGGACAAGCCCTCGACGCGCGAACTCAAGACGTAAAGATCCGACTCGGCGTACCAGTCGCCTACGTTCCCCACCCGCCCTGGCATGCTGACGCGGCCGACAAGGCCTGCCTCATCAATCTGGGTTTGCAAGGCCTCACGGCAATCACCCTCGCCCAGGATAACCAAATCCCAATTCGGAAAATGCCTGGCAATCTCTTGAAAAGCCTTGACCAGCAAGTCAAAACCTTTATGCGGATGCAAACGACCTGCAGCCAGCAAGCGGTAACGCCCCTCCCGGGGTGGCGGAGGCAACAACGGCTCGGCATTGTCCAGCGGCCAGCGTACGGCATTCGGGATGACAGTTACCTGCGAACCCGGCACATGCTCTTTGATCCAGGCCGCCGTGCCAGACGTCAGTGCAACCACTGCGGCCGCTTGCGGATAAGCCCAGCGCCGCAGGCGCATCCACATTTCAGGCAGCTCTTGAGACGGCGGATGGGTATGTTCGGTGGCAATCACGCGGCAGCGCTGACCGCGCGCCGCCACAATGGCCAACACCGATGCCGTCGTCATCATGCCCAACACTATGGTCGGACGCTCACGCTTGATCAGACGGCGCAAAGCCCATACTCGCCGCAAATTGGCCATGATGGCGCTTAGCTTGCCGGTGCTGAAAGCCGCCGTGCCCAACGCATAGCGCTTAACGGCCGCATGCAGGGGATAAACATCGGTGCCGGCATCGGCCTGGGTAACCAGTGTGACCTTGTAGCCGCGCTGCACCCAATAGGCGCTTAGATCGGCCGCCACCCGCTCAGCCCCCCCTCCACTCAAAGAGTGGATCACTATCATCAGATGGGGTTGAAAACGCAAAGAACTCAAAACAATACCTGTATCTGAAAGACTAACTGGAAGCCGTCGCCGTCGTAACGGGACGCAAAGCCACCGCGACATAGCAAACGTATGACAAGACATACATCAGGCTGGTCGCCAACATGATTCCGGCAGGCCCCATCACAGGCGCCAATACCAGGTTCATAACGGCCTTTAAAGCAAAATTGGCCACGGCAATCGCTGCCATGATCCGATAACGATTCTGACTGGCCAACAGCTGGACCAATATCAAAACGCCAAAATAAAAGGGCAACTGCAGCAAGCCCCAACGCAACACATGAGCAACCGTTTCCGTGTTTTCCGCCGTGAATGCACCGCGCTCGAACAACAGGCTCACGCCCCAAGGAGCCAGGAACCAACCCACCAACGTTACAACAGACCCTCCCAACACCATCAGCACCGACCACTTAAGCGCCATGGAGCGCGCACGCACCCGGTCGCCACGACCTTGAATATCTGCCAGCACCGGCAAGGCCGCCCGACCTACGGACGCAGCACCTACCCCCAGCAGCAAGGACAACAGCCGGCTTGCATAGCCCAGCGTTGCGTTCGCATTCGCGCCCAGATTGGCCGCGGTGTACTGGTCCAGCGGACCGACAAAACTCATGGCCACTTGCCCGATCAGCATCACCCCTGCCGCCTTGACCAAGTCAGGCCACTGGTGTGAGGTAAGCCCCAGCCTGGGCCGGCCCCACATCCCATCGGCTTTGGCCGCCAGACTAAGCAACCATATCGACTGGATCAGAGAGCCGACCAGCGTCCCCCAAAGCAACGGTCCCACGTCGGTTACGGTAGCCGCCAACATCACCCAGACCAGGATGACAACCGCCGGCACACTGTCGAGCAAGGTATTGATATGACGCTCATGCGCTCGCAATCGTGCCGCACTGATGCCGGTTACCAGGGTCAGCAAAGCCGCAGGCGCGAAAGCCAAGGTCAGCTCCGCGCTCATGCGCCGCACCTCGGCCGGCAAACCCTGCCCCGCAAAATCCAGTACCCAAGGCCAGGCTACGTAGGTCAAGACCGCAAGTACGGTTCCCCCCGCAATCACTGCGCCCTGCAGCTCGCCAAGAAAACGCGCACGGCTGACACGATCTTCATAACGCGTACGCACCAGCACCGGAATCAACACCACCGATAAGGCGCCGACGATAGTGACGGGCAGCCAGTTCGCCATGGTCATGGTGAACTGATAAGCGTCTACGACATCGCTGACCCCGTAACGGTACGCCACCGCCATTTCTTTGAAGGCGCCGGCCGCTTTGCCCAGCAGCAAAAAAAAGGCCACACGCATTGCGCCCTGCGCAATGCGTCTGTGGTCAGAGTGCAGGCCGGAAAGTCGCTGCTTTAAGGTTTTCAAGTTACCGCAAGAATTGTGTATACCAGGGCATGGAAACCTCCAGACCCTGCACAATATTGTGCATAGGCTCGTAGCCCAGTAATTGCTTTGCCTTGCTGATGTCGGCTTGTGAATGCCGTACATCGCCGGCCCGGAATTCGCTATAAACAGGCTGCTTGTCGTACACGATGCCGTTGTTGCCCAAGGCCTTGGCCAGGTACTCGAACAATTCGTTCAGGCTGGTACGGGCATTGAACGCCACGTTGTAGACCTGGTTGACTCCTTCCGGTTGCGCCAAGGCCGCCAGGATATTGGCCTGCACCACGTTTTCAATGAAGCAGAAGTCGCGACTGGTTTCACCATCGCCATTCACGATAACGTCTTCACCACGTATCATGGCTGCCACCCATTTGGGGATGACCGCCGCATAGGCACCGTTGGGGTCCTGACGTTTGCCGAACACGTTGAAGTAGCGCAAGCCTATGCTGCCGAACCCATAGGCCCGGGTGAAAACATCGGCATAGAGCTCGTTGACGTACTTGGTTACGGCATAGGGCGACAAAGGCCGGCCTATGTTTTCTTCAACCTTGGGCAAGGCTTCGTGATCGCCATAGGTGGAACTGGATGCCGCATACACAAACGACTTCACCTTGGCATCGCGCGCAGCGACCAGCATGTTCAAAAACCCGCCAATATTGACGCTATTGGTGGTTATGGGATCTTGCAAGGAGCGCGGCACAGAACCCAGCGCAGCCTGATGCAACACATAATCGACCCCGGCAGCCGCCTTTTTGCAAGCTTCCAGATCGCAGATATCGCCTTCGTGGAAAGTGAAATTCTTCCACAATTCTGGAGAAATCGTTCTTTGGACCTCATCAAGGTTGTACTGATGTCCGGTTGCAAAATTATCAAGGCCAACAACCCTCTGGCCCATTTGCAATAGCGCCTCCAGTAGATTGGAACCGATAAACCCTGCGCACCCGGTAATCAGCCATACCTTAGGATCGGATTGCAGGCTTGCTGTGATTTCCTGATAACGAGTACTCATATAAGGCCTTTCAACTTTCAGTATTACAGCCGCAAATCGGATTCGCTAGCGGTTAGTACATATTTAAGATCATAGAGAACGTGCTCGGGCTTGCCCAGGGCGCGGATAGCCTCGC
>DATJCP010000056.1:0-1518 GCA_035514715.1 Candidimonas sp. | reverse complement strand
GCGCAATCTGGTACATTTACGCCCCAGAGCATGCCATCGCTGTCATGGTCGCATTGCTGGTCATGAGTTGCCCTTGCGCCATGGCCATGTCGGTGCCTACCGCCGTGGCGGCAGCCCATGCCAGTTTGTCGGCACGTCCCGCTACTACTGATTTCGAAGTTGTCCGCCTTTCGCAGGCGACCGGCGCCGTTGCGCGGCAAAACCTGTACGGTTCCATGGCGTGGCATTTTTTGATGGTGCCGCTTGCGGCCATAGGCTTGGTTGCCCCTTGGCTGGCTGCGATTTCCATGCTGCTGTCATCGCTGGCGGTTGCCGCAAACTCGTGGCGCTTATTCCGGCGCCAAGTGCGCATTCCTGCTGCCGATTGGCAGCGTGCCGCGATTCAAGGCTAGCCGATGGCTTCGTCTCTGCTTTTGCTATTGCCGATATCGCTGGCGTTTGTCATTGCCATTGGAATATTCTTTTGGTGGGCAATTTTTTCCGGCCAATTCGACGATAGCCAATCGGCAGGCGATTCGATCTTGCTTGATCAAGATACGCCAGCCGAGAACGACATCGACGAGCATAAAACGCCGTCGCCTGAATCCACGAAGCCGGGGTAGGGCGTAGTCGGTTTCAACCGTTTTATTCATAGAGTGTGGCGCGAAAACGTCAGCATATTTAGCCGGAATCTGGTCTTGATGCAAATCAAAGTCCGCTTAAGAGTCATGCTGGATCATGCTTAAGATTACACATTGTTTTTTTGTTTGAGGGGAAGCTCATGGGCACTTCCGATACTGTCGGGAATAAAGCCGAAATCTTCAACTATGGGGTGATTCGTCAGTTCACGATCATGACCATAGTCTGGGGCATAGTCGGCATGGGGGTCGGTGTATGGATCGCCGCACAACTTATCTGGCCGCAATTGAATTTTGATATTGCCTGGTTAAGCTATGGTCGTTTGCGGCCTTTGCATACCAATGCGGTCATTTTCGCTTTTGGCGGCAGCGCATTGTTCGCTACGTCGTATTACGTCGTGCAGCGCACCTGTCAGGTGCGTTTGTTCTGCGATAAGCTTGCCGCCTTTACATTTTGGGGTTGGCAAGCAGTTATCGTCGCCGCTGTCATCACCTTGCCCATGGGCTTTACCACAACAAAAGAGTATGCAGAACTCGAGTGGCCCATTGATATCCTGTTGACGCTGGTATGGGTTGCCTATGCCGTGGTGTTTTTCGGCACCATCATCAAGCGCCGGGTCAAGCATATTTATGTGGCGAACTGGTTCTACGGTTCGTACATTCTTACGATTGCCGTGCTGCATATCTTCAATAACCTGGAACTGCCGGTTTCCATGTGGAAATCCTACTCGGCCTATAGCGGCGTGCAGGATGCCATGGTGCAGTGGTGGTATGGCCATAATGTCGTGGGCTTCTTCCTGACCACCAGCTTCCTGGGCATGATGTACTACTTCATACCCAAGCAGGCCGAGCGTCCCATCTTCTCGTATCGTTTGTCCATCGTCCACTTCTGGGCGCTGGC
>DATJCP010000055.1:0-2090 GCA_035514715.1 Candidimonas sp. | reverse complement strand
GTAACCGACAACCCGGCTGTGCCTGGGCCGCAGAACTCCACGAATTTTCCTACCACTTTGTGTTTGCGCAGCAATTCGGTGATAGTCAGCACCAAGTCGGTGGCGGTGATGCCGCCGCGCAGTTCGCCCTTGAGTTCGACGCCGACTACATCAGGAGTCAGGATGTATACGGGCTGGCCCAGCATGCCGGCTTCGGCCTCGATGCCGCCCACACCCCAGCCTACGACGCCTATGCCATTGATCATGGTGGTGTGGCTGTCAGTGCCCACCAGCGTGTCGGGGTAATAAACCTTGTTCTTCGCGTCGTAATGGACGCCGCGCGCCAAGTGTTCCAGATTGACCTGGTGCACGATACCGAATCCTGGGGGCACGACACCGAAGGTGTCGAAGGCCTGCATCCCCCATTTCATGAATTGGTAGCGCTCTTGATTGCGCTTGAACTCAAGCTTCATGTTCAGGTCCAGGGCATTCTTGGTGCCGAAGTAGTCGATCATGACTGAGTGGTCGACGACCAGGTCTACAGGCACCAAGGGTTCAATGCTTTTGGGGTCTTTGCCCATTTTGGCGGCGACCGAACGCATGGCTGCAATATCGGCCAATAGCGGCACGCCAGTGAAGTCCTGCAGTACCACCCGGGCCACCACGAAGGGGATTTCAGCTGTGCGCTTGGCTTTGGGTTTCCAGGCAGCCAGCTGCTTGATGTGCTTTTCGGTAATTTTCTTGCCGTCGCAATTGCGCAATACGGATTCCAGCACAACCCGGATCGATACGGGAAGGCGCTGGATATCGATGCCCAGCTTTTTACCCAGCGCCGGCAGGGAGTAGAACTGGGCCGTTTTACGCCCGATCTTGAACTTTTGTAAGCTATTGAACGTGTTGTGCGGCATGAAGGACTCCGGTTGTTTGTCTTGTGGGGCTTTCTTGGTCGAACAAATGCGCTGCCTGCGCGACTTTTGTCATATTTTAGGCTTGTTTATAACAGTTATGGGGCGAAAAAAAACTCCCGATGCAAGGCACCGGGAGTTTTCTTCATACACGTGTATTGCTAAGTGCTTACACGCTTACCGAGTCGGCGATTTCCTGGAAGTCTTCGATTTGGTCGAAGTTCATGTAACGGTAAATCTCATCGCCGTTCTCGCTCAGCACGCCCATGTCGGCCATGTACTCTTCCTTGGTCGGAATACGACCCAGGCGCGAGCAAATGGCAGCCAGTTCGGCCGAACCCAGGAACACATTCGAGTTCTTGCCCAGGCGGTTCGGGAAGTTGCGTGTGCTGGTCGACATGACCGTAGCGCCTTCACGCACCTGTGCCTGGTTGCCCATGCACAACGAGCAGCCGGGCATTTCCATGCGGGCACCGGCGCTGCCTAGGACGCCGTAATGGCCTTCTTCGGTCAGTTGCTTCTGGTCCATTTTGGTCGGAGGCGCCACCCACAGCTTCGTGGGGATGTCGCGCTTGCCTTCCAACAACTTGGACGCTGCGCGGAAGTGGCCGATGTTGGTCATGCAGCTGCCGATAAACACTTCGTCGATAACGGTGCCGGAAACATCCGACAAAGTTTTGACGTCGTCGGGATCGTTAGGGCAGGCAACGATAGGTTCGTGCACGTCGGCCAGGTCGATTTCGATAACCGCAGCGTATTCGGCGTCGGCATCGGGTTCCAGCAACTGTGGATTGTCCAGCCAGGCCTGCATGGCCTTGATGCGGCGGCCCAGTGTGCGTTCGTCTTCGTAGCCGTTGGCGATCATCCACTTCAGCAGCGTGATGTTACTGTTGATGTATTCGATGATGGGAGCCTTGTCCAGGCGCACGGAGCAGCCGGCGGCGGAACGCTCTGCCGACGCGTCGGACAGTTCGAATGCCTGCTCGACCTTCAGGTCTGGCAAACCTTCGATTTCAAGGATACGGCCCGAGAAAATGTTCTTCTTGCCCTGCGTTTCGATGGTTAGCAGACCTTGCTTGATGGCATACAGCAGAATGGCATTGACCAGGTCGCGCAGGGTAACGCCAGGCTGCAGCTTGCCTTTGAAGCGCACCAGCACCGATTCCGGCATATCCAGCGGCATGACGCCCGTGGCGGCAGCAAATG
>DATJCP010000054.1:0-5592 GCA_035514715.1 Candidimonas sp. | reverse complement strand
ACCGATATGCCCTTGCTGATCAAGAATATTGTGTCCAAGGTATCCGATGAGCAGGTGCTGGCCGATCTGGACGCCAGCGTCAAGTGGGCAGGGGAACAGGGCGCCGACACCTCTCGCCTGGGCGTTACCGGCTTTTGTTGGGGCGGGCGCCTGACCTGGATGTATGCCGCGCATAATCCGGCCTGCAAGGCTGGTGTGGCCTGGTACGGCAAGCTTGCCGTAGGCCATGGGCCATTGCAGGTACAAAATCCCCTTGATGTGGCAGGCAAGCTGCACGCGCCTGTGCTGGGTTTGTACGGCGGCCAGGATGCCAGTATTCCCTTGGCCGATGTGCAGTGCATGGAAGCAGCGCTAAAGCAGGGAAGTGACCAGGCTCAGGCTTCGGAAATCGTGGTTTATCCGGAATCGGGGCATGCTTTTTATGCCGACTACCGGCCCAGTTACCATGCCGCTGATGCCCAGGATGCATGGACCAAAGCTTTGTCGTGGTTCGGCCGGTATTTGGCTTGACGTCTTGCGGGCCGCGTTGCCGGGGCCCGCACTTTATTTATTCCAGCGTACCGTCGTTGTCGCGTAGGCGATTCGGCAGCAGTTCGTCGTGCTTGGCCAGGATGGGGTAGGCGGCGGCTTCGACCAGATAGGAATTGACGGTCTTTGCGTCGCGCAATATATCCAGATAAAACGAGCCCTGTTCGGCCTGGTCGAACAACCCTGATTTGATGTTCCGTAGGTGTTGTTCCGCCGCGTTCGCTTCAAGTTCACGGAAGTAATCTTTTTCGTACGCCAAGTATCTGGCGCTTTTGACGTCTTCGGCCATGAACAGGGCGGCGGTCTGGCGTTGATTGCGTATCAGCCTGTCCATTATTTCAGTAAGTTCTTCGCGCTGTTGGTTGCTGAAGGACCAGCCCTTTTTATACAGATTGTTGGCGTGTCCCAGCAGCCCAGTGGTGGTCATGCTGGCCGCGTGGGCGATATTTGCGGAAAACGCCAGGATTTCATCGCGACGGCGATGGTCTTCTTTGTTCATGGCATCTTGGTCCAGCGTCGCAAGATAGGTGGTGATCAACCCGTCAAGGCGGCTTAGGCCAGTGTTGATATAGCGGGCCTGCGCAATGCGGTGGCGGTTGTCGCGCAGGAAGCCGGCCCGCGCCATGCCAAGCAGGCTTTGCAGCATATCCGCCAGGCGCAAGGCTTCGCGCGCTGCGTTGCCTAATGCAATGGCAGGCACCTCATGCGCCGATTCGTCTAGGTACTGCGGGCGTGATGGATCGTTAGGGTCTGTGCGCTTGGGCAGCAGCCGTATCATCAGCCGGGAATACGGTGTAAGTAGCGGCAGGAAAATCAGCGCCGTGGCAATGTTGAACAAGGTATGGAAATTGGCAACTGCGCGTGCAGGGTCCGAGGTCAGGCCGCCCATCATGGCCGGTAGCCAAGGCAGGATAAGCAATGCAAGCAGACAACCGGCCAGGCGTGTGCCCAGGTTGCCCAGCGGCAGGCGCCGATTGGCCGGGTCGTTGTCGCTTGTGCCTTCGAGTATGGGATTGATGGAGGTGCCCAGATTTGCTCCCAGCACCAAGGCGAATGCCAGGGTCGGACTGACTAGGCCGTGGCTGGATAGCGACATGATCAGCACCACCACGGCGACGCTGGAGTGCGCGGCCCACGCCAGGATGGTAGCCAGCAATAGTGCAATCACGGGCTGGCCCGATAGCGCGTTCAGAAGGATCTGAAGCAGCTCGGAGCTTTGCAGCGGCGCAAATAATTGAACAAGCTCGTGCAGGGCCAGCAACAATAAGCCCAGGCCTATGAATACCCGCCCCAGGTCGCGCCGGCGGCTGGGCTGATGCCGCCGGAATAACCATACGCCGACTAGAATCAGCGCCGGCGCCAGCGCTGTCAGGTTGAACGACAGCAGTTGGACAATGATGGTGGTGCCTACGTTGGCCCCCAGCATGGCGGCTAGACCAGGGGCCAATGCGACCAATCCGCCTGCGGCGAAACTGGTGATCATCAGGCCGGTTGCCGTGCTGCTTTGTATCGCTGAAGTAATTGCCAGGCCAGTAAAAAAGGCACGCATGCGCGTGCCCAAGGCATGGCCCATCCATACGCCCAGCGCAGCGCCGAAGGCGCGCTGTACTCCGGTCTGTACCATGTGCACGCCCCATAGCAATAATGCTATGTAGCCGCCGAAATCAAGCAGGGCAAATAATTCTTTCATGGCAGCATGATAAACCAGCGGTTAAGCGGCTCTTAAATTCGCTGGGCAGCCTGCAATGCGTTGATGCGTGCTTGGATAGGTGGGTGGGAAGCGAACATCGCGCTGATGGCGCGCGTGCCGGAAATACCGGATGCCTGGAATGTCTTGGGTAGTTCGCCTGCCTCGACGCCGCCCAGGCGAGCCAGGGCGCGGATCATGGGTTCGCGCGAGCCCAGCAGGCTGGCCGAACCGGCATCGGCGCGGTATTCGCGTTGACGCGAAAACCAGGCAACGATGATGGAAGCCAGGATGCCGAATACGATTTCGCATACGATAACCGTTGCGTAGTATCCCAAGCCGACGCCGCGGTCATTCTTCAAGACGACGCGGTCGACAAAATAGCCCACGACACGGGCAAAGAACACGACGAATGTGTTCACCACGCCTTGTATCAGCGTAAGCGTGATCATGTCGCCGTTGGCGACGTGAGCGACTTCGTGCCCCAGGACAGCGGCCACTTCTTCTTCGGTCATGCTGGCCAGCAGGCCGGTAGATACGGCAACCAGCGCGTTGTTCCGGGAGGCGCCGGTTGCAAAGGCGTTGGGCTCGCCTTCGTAGATGGCGACTTCGGGCCTGCCTATGCCGGCGCGATCAGCCAGTTGGTGCACGGTATCAACCAACCAGGCCTCTTTGGCATTGGCGGGGGCTTGTGGGTCAATGACGCGAGCCCCGGTGCTTTGTTTGGCCATCCATTTGCTGATCAACAACGAAACGAAGGAGCCGGTGAAGCCCACCAAGGCTGAAAAGATCAGCAGCTGAGTCAAATCCAGGCCGTTGGCGGTCATGAAGCGACCGACGCCGAGCACGCTCATGGAGGCGCTGAGCACGATCATTACTGCGAAGTTGGTTAGCAAAAAGAGGAAGATGCGTTTCATGTTTTATATTTCCGTCCGGGCCTGTAACAAGGTTCGACAAGGTATATGGAGGGCGGTTCCCATATTTAAAGCTCCCGCGAGCTTAAATTTTGAAAACAGCAGAGTATAGTATCGACTTTGTAGTTTAAATCTGAATTTCGGTTGATTGCATGCAGTCTCTGTGGATGTTACTGGCGAGTATCATGTTTGCTGGCATGGGAGCCTGTGTAAAGGTCGCCTCGGATTATGGCGCATCCCTGCCGCATGTGGTGTTGTTTCGCGGCATTCCATCAGTATTGCTTTTGTTTTTTTGGGCTCAGTTCACTCGACGTAGCCTGCGACCGTCAAGCTGGAAGTTGCACATATGGCGCAACGTTTCAGGCATTACTTCCATGTGGCTGGGTTTCTTCGCCATATCTCATTTGCCGTTGTCAACGGCCATCAGCCTCAACTATACGGCGCCTTTGTTTATTGCAGGCTGGATGCTCGCCCAGGGCGGCTCTCAGCGCGATCCCGTTCGCATCGTGGCGGTGCTGCTTGGTTTTCTGGGGGTTATCGCGGTATTGCGCCCCAGCATAGGCCAGGATCACTGGTTTGCAGCCATGCTGGGCTTAGGGGCGGGGGCCTTGTCGGCTGTCGCCATGATGCAAATACGCGAACTCGGCCGTGTCGGCGAACCCGAGTGGCGTACTGTGCTGATATTTTCCTGCGGCGTATGCCTCACGAGCCTGGTGGGCTTGGCTATTGAAGGTTGGCGCAACATTGACCTCGTTGCATGGGCGGCGTTGTTCGGGGTGGGTGTGCTCGGTCTGGTCGGGCAACTGGCCATGACACGCGCCTTCGGGCTGGGTTCGGCGCTGTTGACGGCGGCTCTGCAATACACCACCATTATCTTTGCTGCCTTGCTGGGTATCGTCTTCTGGGGCGACTTACCCGATGCCATAGCATGGGGCGGTATGGCGCTTATTATCGCCTCGGGGCTGCTGTCCATTTGGCGAACCTATAGCGAAGATCGCATCATGCGCGGCCAAGGTACCGAAATCTCGCAGGTTTCCCCTGCACAAACTAACGAACAGGAGACCAGGCGTGTCTGATTTATTGATTGATGCCCACTCACTCATGGGCAAAATACCGTCGTCCAACTACTTGGTTTTTGATGTCAGGCATGATCTTGCCGACCATGCGGCTGGCCGGGCGGCTTACGAGCAGGGGCATATTCCGGGTGCAATCTTCCTGGATCACGAGCACCAGTTGTCTGCGCCTAAAACAGGCAAGAACGGGCGGCATCCCATGCCCAGCCTTCACGACTTCGCGGCATTTATGCGCAGCCAGGGCTTGACTCCTCAGTCGCAGGTTGTGGCCTATGACGGCGGCAATGGTATGTATGCGTCGCATCTATGGTGGATGTTGCGCTGGCTGGGGCACGATAAGGTTGCGGTTCTGAATGGCGGCTGGCCTGCCTGGTTGGGTGCCGGCGGCGCAAGCGATATCGTGGCGACCATACCGGTAAGCGCTGGCGAGCAGGTTGTTGCGGGGCAAGCCGCTATGCCTACGGTTGACGTTCAGGCTGTATTGTCCAATATCCAAAGCCCGGCATTCACGGTGGTCGATGCGCGCGCCGCCAACCGGTATCGGGGCGAAGTCGAACCCATGGATCCCGTTGCCGGCCATATACCGGGGGCATTGAATCGCCCAAGTTCACTGAATGTCCAGGAAGATGGTCGTTTCAAGCCCGCTGACCAGTTGCGCAGCGAGTTCGATAGCCTGTTGCAGGGCGTACCTGCCCAGAGCGTCGTGCATCAGTGCGGTTCGGGTATTTCGGCTTGCCATAATCTATTTGCTATGGAACTGGCCGGGTTGCAGGGTTCGGCCGTGTACCCGGGCTCATGGAGCGAGTGGTGCAGCGACCCCTCGCGCCCGGTTGCGCGAGGCTAAGCGTTAGGCAGTTGTGCTGCCCATCTGGCTTCTATACCACTCATGGAAGTGCTGCATACCGTCTTCCATGGGTGATTGATAAGGCCCGGTTTCATTGACACCGCGCCGCATCAGTGCGCGGCGGCCGGCGTCCATGCGCTCGGCGATTTCATCGTCTTCGATGGCGGTTTCCATATAGGCAGCCCGTTGCGTTTCCACAAACTCCCGTTCAAAAGCGACAATGTCTTCGGGGTAATAAAACTCGACGATATTGATCGTTTCCTGCGGGCTGACGGGGTGCAGCGTCGATAGTACAGCTACATGGGGATACAGCTCTATCATGTGGGTAGGGAAGTAGGTCACCCAGACCGCGCCGAATTCCGGCGCTTCGCCGCCGCGATAATCGATCAGGCGCTCGTGCCATTGCCGATAGATATCGCTGCCGGGCTGGCCCAAGGCTTTATGCACGCCCACACGCTGTAAACTGTACCAGTCGGAAAACTCCCAGTGCAGATCGTCGCAGGTAACGAAGTTGCCCAGGCCCGGATGGAATGGCCCAACATGGTA
>DATJCP010000053.1:0-33506 GCA_035514715.1 Candidimonas sp. | reverse complement strand
GACTGGCAATACACACGTGAAGGGCCATACGAATCGCAAAGCTGGATCCAGCTTGCCGAACAGGAAGCCATCGTCAAGGGTAAAGGCAATAAAACGCGCAGTGTGCCTTTAGGCGGTAAAGCAATAGCCGCGATAGAACGCTGGCTAACGCTGCGGCATCAACTGCTATCTGGCAGACAAGACACGGATGCCGCATCGGCATTGTTTCTGGGGGTACGGGGCAAACGCATCAGTCCGCGTGTTGTCCAGTTGCAGTTGAACCGGCTGGCCGACCTGGTGGGGCTGCCGGTTCATGTGCATCCTCATAGCCTGCGCCATAGTTTTGCCAGCCATATGCTGCAATCGGCACAGGATTTGCGCGCTGTACAAGAACTGCTGGGCCACGCCAACATTTCCACCACGCAAATTTATACACGGCTTGATTTCCAGCACTTGGCGCAAGCTTACGACCAGGCCCACCCCCGCGCCAACCGCAAACGCTGATGCCCAGGTGCCAAGTAGCACCTGCCAAACCTGTCTACTTGGCTGGCTGCATCAAATAAATCAATCGCCCGGCATTCCAACTGAACATGCCCAAGTATGTCGCCGCCGGCTGATCTACCGGCGCAAGCGCATCGGAATACAAGGTCCCGATAACTTTGGCGCCGGTTTCCCGGGCAATTTGCTTGGCCAGTTTCGAGTTCGTGGTGTTCTCGATAAACACCCCGGAAATCTGCTCTTTTTTGGCGAAGTTGATAATTGCCGCTACGTCCTTGGCTGAAGGCTGCGCATCGCTGGACAAGCCCACCACGGAAATGAACTGTATGCCGTAGGCCCGCGCGAAATAGCCAAATGCATCATGCGAGGTAATAACCTTGCGCTTGGCCAAAGGAATTTCAGCAAACCCCTGCTTGATCTCTGCATCCAGCGTTTTCATCTGAGCTACGTAGGCCTGCATGCGACTTTGGTAATAACCGCGCCGCTTGGGATCGGCCTGCGACAAGCCATCGGCAATGTTCTTCGCATAAATCATGCCATTGCTCAGGTCTTGCCAAGCATGGGGATCGACATCTCCATGCACATGCCCCGCCTCATGCTTATGATTGTGCGCCTTATCGATCTGGCTTTCACGCGTGCGCTCGTCATCGGCTAGATGACGCAGCTCCACGCCCTGAGATGCCAGCACTTGCATGCCCTTGAAGCCAGAAGCCTGGACCAGGCGCGGCAGCCACCCTTCGAAATCCAGTCCGTTTATCACAAGCACCTGCGCCTGCGCCAAGGCCTTTGCGTCCTTCGGGGTAGGTTCGAAAGAATGCGCATCGGCGTTGGGCCCGACAACCGTCGTCAAGGAAACCCGCTCACCGCCGATTTCCTTGACCATATCGCCCAGAATCGAAAAACTGGCCACCACGCGCAAGGGCGGATCGGCTGCCAGGGCAGCCGGCGCAGCCAATGCCAATATGCCGCCTCCCAGCAGCGCTAGCGCTGCTCGTCGGGAGAATCGAAAAGCATGTTCAATGCTGCTGGCTTTTAACATTAAAGTCGCTCCGAAATTTGGGATAAACGCTGATGACGGGCACGCGCCTGCCTTACTGCCAGCAACAGCCCGCCCTGCGGGCCGAAACAAACGGATAAAAAATATACCGCCCCCGCCGATAAAATAATAGACGGCGAGGCCGGCACATTGGCGTAATACGAAAGTAGCAGCCCAATGTACGACGAGAAACTGCCGATCACGGCCGCCAGCGCCATCTGCCGCCCTACTGAATTAACCCAGAAGCGTGCCGCCGTTGCAGGCAGCATCATGATCCCAACGACCATCAGTGTTCCAAGCACTTGAAAACCCGCCACCAGGGTCATGACCAACAGTACCAGAAAGACCATGTGAATAAAGGAACCGGCCCTGCCTTCGCCATGCAGAAACAAAGGGTCCAGACATTCCAGCACCAAAGGCCGGAAAATCATCGCCAGCACCAGCAAAGTCACCGTGGATGTAGACGTAACCAGCAACAGCGAACTATCGTCCAGGCCCAGCACCGTACCGAACAAGACATGAATCAGGTCCATATTCGAGCCGCGCAAGGAAACCAGCAGCACACCCAATCCCAGGGAAACCAGGTAAAACGCTGCAAAGCTGGCGTCTTCGCGCTGCGGTGTCAGCCTGGCCACCGCGCCGGCCAACATGGCCACCACCAAACCCGTCACCATGCCTCCTATGGTCATGGCGCTAAGAGACAGCCCCGCCGTCAAGAAGCCTACGGCCACGCCCGGCAGGATCGCATGAGCCATGGCATCGCCCATCAGGCTCATGCGCCGCAGCACCAGGAACACCCCCAAAGGACCAGCGGCAAAAGACAACGCCAAGGCACCTGCCAGCGCACGGCGCATGAAGTCGTAATCGACGAAAGGGCCAAACAGCCCGTCAAGAATCCATGTCACAGATAATCCCCAGCGCATAAGTGACGTGCCAGATGCAGGTTTTCGGGCGTCAGCACGGAGTCGGTCGGCCCCCATGCAACCGCCTGCCCAGCCATCAGCAAGGCCTGCGGAAAACAAGCGCGCACCATATCCAGATCGTGCAGCACCGCAATCACCGTACGCCCTTCACGATGCCAGCTTTGCAACAACATCATCAAATCATCGGTGGTGTTCCTATCTACCGCGGCAAAGGGCTCGTCCAGCAACAAGGTATGTGCATCATGCAGCAACAGCCTGGCAAAAAGCGCGCGCTGCAATTGCCCGCCTGACAGCGTACCGATGATGCGTGGACCGAAATCGGCCAGCCCGACAGTGTCAAGCGCCGCATGGACTCGCTCGCGCTCAGCCGCATTGAAACGCTTCCAGGCCCCGACTCGCCGCCATGCTCCCATGGCGACCAAGTCGAAAGTACTGATGGGGAAGCTTCGATCAAGCTCGCCCAATTGAGGCAGCCAAGCCATCTGGCGGTGCGAATCGCCTGCCAGCCGAATATGGCCACGCAAAGGGCTTACCAACCCCATGATGCCTTTGATCAGTGTGGACTTACCTGCGCCGTTCGGCCCTACGATGGCAGTCAGGGAGCCTCGTTCGAAGGCGCCGGTAACATCGCGTACGGCCACGCGATCGCGCCAGCCCAGCGACAACTGATCCAATTCAATAACGGAGCTTGTCATTGCGCTATCACCACCATTCCATCGCCCATCCGGTCAGTAGCCAAAGAAAAGCCACCGCACACAGCATGCAGGCCAGCCGCTGGGTGCACGACGCAAGCAGGGAGGAGCCTCGATAAGACCGCGGTTCCTGGGACGAGACAAAAAAGGTTGGGCGCATGATTCCTGGTGTATGCACAAGAATGTGGAAATACTATTGTTATGTTATAACATACGGAAGGCAGCCGCACAGCCTTGCATTCAAAAATGCATTCGTTTTTTTGCGTCTTTCGCGTATCAATAAGCCAAAACTGTCCCGTACCATGCCCCCCAAACATTCGACTTCTCCGCCTGCCATCGAGGCAACGCTACGTACCGCCGAATCGCTATGCATGCAGCGCGGCAAGCGCCTTACACCCATACGGCGCAAGGTATTGGAAATACTGCTTGCCCAAAAGCGCAGCCTGAAAGCCTACGAATTGCTGGAGTTGATACGCGATGTGCAGCACGGCGCGGCTCCTCCCACGGTCTACCGCGCGCTTGACTTCCTGGTCGACGAGGGGCTGGTGCACAGGCTGGACGCCATCAACGCCTGGACGGCATGCCTGGACGCCGCAGGCGAACGCCACGACTTGCTGGTTGTGTGTACCCAGTGCGGCGCAGTTGCCGAGCTAAGCGACCCCGATCTGAGCCGCCAACTGGCCAGCAAGGTTGCAAACGCCGGGTTTGTGCTTTCCGGCCACGAGACCGAACTTCGGGCATTGTGCAGCAAATGCCGCCTGCTTGCGCCGCCCCACTCTCACCACAGTTGACGCTTACATTTTCGGCCATCTGCGCTTATTTCACGGCGAAGCAAAGTTTCCCCCCTGAATATTTGCTCTAAAGCGTATGCTGTGATGTAATCGCACGTTGTGTTTTTTTACGCGGAACGAATTTTGTGATATAGCCGCCACTTACCGGACGGCATGCATATTTGATCCGCGCCATGCGAGGCCTACGATGAAATCCGCTATTAGTACAGAAAAAATGGTGCCGGTCACCATACTGACCGGATTCCTTGGAGCCGGGAAAACCACCCTGCTCAAGCGCATACTTTCCGAATATCACGGACGCCGGATTGCTGTCATTGAAAACGAGTTCGGGCCGGAAAGCATCGACAACGAACTCCTGATCCAAGACGGCGAAGAAGAAATCGTCGAACTCAGCAACGGCTGCGTCTGCTGCACGGTCCGCGGCGACCTTATGCGCACGCTGAATGAATTGCGCGTCAAACACCAAGCCGGCCAACTGAAGTTCGAGCGCATCATCATCGAAACCACAGGCATGGCCAACCCAGGGCCGGTTTGCCAGACGTTCTTCATGGATGACGAAATCGCCGACTACTACCGGCTCGATGCCGTCATCACCGTGGTCGACGCCAAGCACGGCATGGAAACCCTGGACAAACAGGAAGAAGCGCAGAAACAAGTCGGGTTCGCCGACCGCATCCTCATCTCGAAAAAAGATCTGGTCAACGATGTTGACTACCAAGCGTTGCGTGCACGCCTGGTGCGCATCAATCCGCGCGCTTCAATCACACCTGTGAATTTTGGCGAAACCGATCTAAAGGTATTGCTGGACATCAGCGGCTTCAACTTGAACACCATCCTGGATATCGACCCCGACTTCCTCGATAACGAACATCCCGACGCAGCCCACGACCACGACCACGACCATGATCATGATCATGATCATGATGGCGACTGCAATGATCACTGCGGCCATCATCACGACCATCACCACGCGCACCACAACGACGAAATCAGCGCTTTTGTGTTTCGCTCCAAGAAGGCCTTCGACCCAGAACGGCTCGAAGAATTCCTGGGTGGTATTGTCCAGGTATACGGTCCTGATCTGCTGCGCTATAAAGGGATCTTGTACCTGAAAGGAATCAACCGCCGTATGCTTTTCCAGGGCGTGCACATGATGATGGGCGCAGAACCCGGAAAGCCTTGGCTATCCAGTGAAAAACCTAATACCAAAATGGTGTTCATTGGCCGTAAACTCCCCCAGGAAATCTTCACCCGGGGCCTGGAACAATGCTTGGTCTGATAGCGAACCCCGTCGCGTAACAAAGACGCCGCAGTGGTTTCAAGCAGCTACACGAAAAGAAAAGGATACATCATGGCAAGCAAATCAGCAGCCTCCAAGAGTCAAATTCACTTGCCTACAGAACAAGAACTGTTGGCAATGCCCGAAGCCGACTACATGAATGAAGCCCAACTGGCTTTCTTCAAGAGTCGCCTCAAGGAACTGGAACAGGACATCCTGACCAATGCCGGCACAACCACCGAAAACCTGCGCGAAACCCAGTTTGTGCCCGATCCTGCCGATCGCGCCACAATCGAAGAAGAGCATGCCCTTGAATTGCGCACTCGAGACCGCGAACGCAAACTACTGAAAAAGGTGCAGCAGTCCATTACCCGCATTGATTCGGGCGAATACGGCTGGTGCGAAGAAACAGGCGAACCCATCGGCATTCCACGCCTTCTGGCACGCCCTACGGCAACCTTGTCGCTGGAAGCGCAAGAGCGCCGCGAAATGCGCCAGAAACTGTACGGAGATTAAACCTGTAAGTTGGCTTGATGCCGGATTGCAGCGCTTGCGCGCCCGATCCGGCAACGCATACCCCCCTGGATTCGCCCTTGAACTTTCTGGCATTGCCCCCAGCTAGTCTATTCAAAGGAAGAATCCATGGAACAATTTCACGCTACTACCATTATTTGCGTTCGCCGCGGCGACCAGGTCGCTTTGGGCGGCGATGGCCAGGTAACTCTGGGCAACATCGTCATCAAAGGCACTGCACGCAAAATACGCCGCCTTTACAACGACAGGATCCTGGCTGGCTTTGCCGGCGCCACCGCTGATGCGTTCACGCTGCAAGAGCGCTTCGAAGCGAAGCTGGAAAAGTATCAAGGCAACCTGATGCGCTCGGCGGTCGAACTGACCAAAGACTGGCGCACAGACCGCGTACTGCGCCGCCTGGAAGCCATGCTGATCGTCGCTGATCGCGAACACACCCTTGTGCTGACCGGAAACGGCGACGTACTGGAACCCGAGCATGGCCTTGCCGCCATCGGCTCCGGCGGCGCCTACGCCCAATCGGCGGCGCTTGCCCTGCTACACAATACCGATATGGCCCCCGCCGACATCGTCAAGAAGTCGCTGGAGATCGCCGGTGATCTGTGTATTTACACCAACCAGAATCACATCGTCGAAACCTTGTAAGCGCGGCACCCGCCGCCAAGCAAGCCGTTCCCGCACCCAACACATAGAACATTATGTCAGCTACTAATATGACTCCTGGAGAAATTGTCTCCGAGCTCGACAAAAATATTGTCGGACAAAACCGCGCCAAACGCTCCGTGGCCGTGGCCTTGCGCAACCGTTGGCGCCGCCAGCAGGTTCCAGAGCCGTTGCGCAACGAAATCGTACCCAAGAACATCCTGATGATAGGGCCCACCGGTGTCGGCAAGACCGAAATCGCGCGTCGTCTGGCCAAGTTGGCCAACGCCCCGTTCATCAAGATCGAAGCTACCAAGTTTACGGAAGTCGGCTATGTGGGCCGCGATGTCGACACCATCATCCGCGATCTGATTGAGATTTCAGTCAAACAGACTCGCGACGTGGAAATGCGCCGGGTCAGGACACAAGCCGAAGACGCCGCGGAAGACCGTATTCTGGATGTGCTGGTATCGCCCCCGCGCAATGCGCAAGGCGAACCCGACCGCGAAGAAAACAGCGCCCGCCAGACCTTCCGCAAACGACTGCGCGAAGGCAAGATCGACGACCTGCAAATTGAAATCGAAGTCGCCCAGATGGCGCCCCAAATGGAGATCATGGCGCCTCCCGGCATGGAAGAAATGACCGAACAGCTCAAGGGCATGTTCGCAGGCCTGGGCCGCGATAAGAAAAAAACGCGCAAAATGTCGGTCAAGGAAGCCTTCAAGCTACTGACGGAAGAGGAAGCCGGCCGCCGCATCAACGAAGAAGACCTGCGCACGGCAGCCATCTTCAACGCTGAACAAAACGGCATTGTTTTCCTGGACGAGATCGACAAGATTGCCACTCGCCAGGAACACCAGGGCGGCGATGTGTCTCGCCAAGGCGTGCAGCGCGACTTGCTGCCTTTGGTGGAAGGCACCACCGTCAACACCAAATACGGCGTTGTGCGCACCGACCATATCCTGTTTATTGCCTCGGGGGCCTTTCATTTGTCGCGTCCATCGGACTTGATCCCTGAACTACAGGGGCGCTTCCCGATACGCGTCGAACTTGATTCGCTGACTGCCGAAGACTTCGTTCGCATCCTGTGCGACACCGATGCCTCGCTGACCAAGCAATACCGCGCCTTGCTTGGCACCGAAGACGTTACGCTGGACTTCACCGACGAAGGCATACAACGCATGGCCGAACTGGCCTTCGAGGTCAACGAGCGCACGGAAAACATCGGTGCACGCCGTCTTTACACCGTAATGGAAAAGCTGCTGGAGGACTTGTCGTTCGACGCTTCGGCCAGCAGCGGGCAAACGGTTGTGATTGACGCGGCCTACGTCAATGCCAAGCTTGAAGAAGCCGCCAGCAACCAGGACCTTTCCCGCTACGTACTGTAATAATGTGCTGAGCACCCCTGGCATTCCTAAAGAATGCCAGGGGTTTCATTTGGAAATCTTGATTACGACGTATTGCCCTGCCACGCGCTTGGCAGTGAACTTCACCTTGTCGCCGGGCTGTATGTCTTTCAGCAGTGCCGGGTCTATCTGGTAGACCAGCGTCATGGCTGGCAACTGCAAATCTGAAATTGCGCCATGTTTGATGGTGATTTTGCCGGCTGCCGCATCCACGCGACGCACCTCGCCCGAAGCGCTTGCTTCCTGGGCCACAGCCCCTACAGAATAAAACGACGTCAACGCCAACGCGGCCGCAAAGCCACGCAACTGCCACTGATTCGTCAAAGCCATAAGCTACACTCCCAATAAGCTCTTATCGTAACGCCAATCCAAGGAAAAGGTTTGACCGACTTAAGCAAACGCTACCAATTGCGCCCAGCGGTAGTACAAGATATTCCCCACATACTCGGCCTGATGCGCGAGATGGCTGAGTTCGAAAAACTCATGGACATCTTCAAAGCGACTGAGGCCAGCCTGCTCAAGAGTTTCTTCAGCGATCAGCCCTCGGCCCAATGCCTGGTGGCCCATACCGAAGACAACCCCGCACTGCCCGTCGCATACATCATGTGGTTTCACAATTATTCCAGCTTCCTGGACAAGCGCGGCCTGTATCTGGAGGACGTCTACGTCCAGCCAGCACATCGCGGCAACGGTCTGGGCAAAATGGTGCTCAAGCACCTGGCCAAGCTGGCAGTCGAACTGGATTGCGGCCGCTTCGAATGGACGGTGCTGGACTGGAACCAGAACGCCATCGACTTCTACAAACACCACGGCGCGGAAATCCTGCCGGAATGGCGCATTGTCCGCGTCACCGGCGAAGCCTTGCAACGGCTCGCCCAATAACTAGGAAACCTCAGTATGAGCACACGTCTTTCAGTCATTACGACCCGTACCGGGGACAAAGGCACTACAGGCCTGGGCGATGGCAGCCGCGTCGATAAGGACGCTCCGCGCATTGCTGCGCTGGGAGATGTCGACGAATTGAACAGCACCATAGGCGTATTGCGGGCGGAGCCCCTGCCTCATGCTATCGATATTTTGCTTGGCCGCGTACAGAATGATTTATTCGATATGGGCGCCGAACTCTGCATTCCCGGCCATACGGCGGTCAATCACGACCATGTCCTGTACCTGGAGGAAGCGCTGGCCGAACATAACGCCAAGCTGGGCAAGCTTGAGGAATTCATCTTGCCCGGCGGCACACGCCCGGCCGCGCTGGCCCATGTCGCCCGCACGGTTTGTCGGCGCGCCGAGCGCGCCGTCATTACGCTGAACCGTAGCGAAACCGTTAATGCGCCTGTGATCCAGTACCTGAACCGCCTGTCGGACCTGTGTTTTGTGCTGGCCCGCGTGCTGAACGGCGCCGCCAACAAGCCCGACGTACTATGGGGCCGTTAATGCCCGTCTGCGGTATGGATTTCCAGCGCTTCCAGGAAGCGTGACACCATATTGTAGGTAGCAATCGTAGCGGTCAGTTCAACCAGCTGACGAGGCTCGAAATGCGGCTTGACCGCTGCAAAGACCTCGTCAGGCACCTGAACATGTCGCGTCATGGCGTCGGCATAGGCCAAAACCGCACGTTCTTTGTCGCTGAACAAGGTCGACGCTTCCCACTGCGGCAGGTCGTCCAGCTGAGCTTGCGACATGCCTTCTTTTAGTGCAATGGGCGCGTGCTGATCGGCTTCGTAGGGAGCGCGATTAACAATGGCGATACGCATGATCACCATTTCGCGCAGATCGCCAGGCAAAGAACTGTTATGGCGAATACCCGTCAGGTGATTCAGCCAGCCGCGCGCAACCGGCGGGCTTTGCAACAGCATTTGATATAAAAGCAGCACACTGCCGCGTTCCGCGACAATCTGATCGACTAAGGGACTAACTTCCGGGTGTGCCAGATCGGCATAAGGCAAACGGGCCATGTAGAAAACTTCCTTTGAATCAAGCCGGCAATACCTGGCTTACTGTGCTGACAAAACGTGCAACGATTTCGCTGATATCGGCATCGCTGCAAATGAAAGGGGGCGCAAGCAGGACATGATCGCCATGCACGCCATCAATGGTGCCGCCCATAGGGTACATCAGCAGGCCATTTTGCATAGCCTGCTTCTTGAGTTTGGCATGCGTTTTTTGCGCGGGATCCAGGGTAGCCTTGCTAGCCTTATCTTGGACGAACTCGACACCGACAAACAGGCCACGGCCGCGCACATCGCCGACATTGGGATGCTGGGCCAGTGCACTGCGCAACTCGGCGCGCAATTGCTCGCCCCGCGCCAACACATTAGCCAGCAAATGGTCTTGCTCGATGACTTGTTGCACCGCCAGCGCAGCGGCACAAGCGGTGGCATGCCCCATATAAGTATGGCCATGCTGGAAGAAGCCGCTGCCGGCCAGTATGGCGTCATAGATCTTGCTGCTGGCTATCATCGCACCTATGGGCTGGTAGCCGGCCCCCAAACCTTTGGCAATGGTGATGATATCGGGCGCGACGCCATCTTCGGCGCAGGCAAACAAATGGCCTGTGCGCCCCATGCCTGACATGACTTCATCCAGTATCAGCAGCACACCATAACGATCGCACACCTGGCGGATGCGTTGCAAATAGGTTTTTACCGGCGCCACTGCGCCTGCTGTTGCACCGACAACGGTTTCAGCAACAAATGCTGCAACATTTTCCGGACCCAGTTCAAGTATTTTCTGCTCGAGTTCCTGTGCCAGGCGCTCGGCGTACTGCTCTTGGGTTTCGCCAGCCAACTGATCGCGGTAGGCGTAGCAAGGCGCGACATGATGCGCCGGAACCAGCAAAGGCAAGAAGGGTTCACGCCGCCAGGCATTGCCCCCTATCGCCAACGCGCCCAGGGTATTGCCATGATAGCTTTGACGACGTGCAATGAAGTGACGACGCGTAGGCTGACCGATTTCCACAAAATATTGGCGAGCCAGCTTTAGGGCTGCTTCCACCGCTTCCGAGCCGCCCGACACGAAATACACATGATTCAAATCACCGGGCGCACGGCTGGCCAGGAAATCAGCAAGATCTTCTGCGGCCTGCGTCGTAAAAAATGAAGAATGGGCGTAGGCAATGTTGTCGAGCTGATCTTTGATGGCCTGGATGACAACGGGGTGGCCATGCCCCAGGCATGAAACCGCTGCCCCGCCCGAAGCATCGATATAGCCTTTGTTGTTCTGATCAAACAGTTCGATTCCCTGGCCGCGTACGGCAAAATCAAGCTGCTGTTTAGGATTGCGATGAAAGACGTGTGTCATGGCGCTTTTAACCAATATAATTCAACATATGGATCTTTAATCATATACCAAGAAACAAATAAATCAATATCCATGTGACTAGAATGCATTTATGATTAGCCGGTGTTGTAGTTTTTCACTACCCGCCTGTTGGTTAACTTTCTTTATGACAAAAAAGCACACCCCCCCTCAGAATCTGGACGCTCTGATCGTACTCATACAACATAGCTTTCCTAGTATGACTCGGCAGTTCCAGGTAGGCGCCCGATACCTGATCGACTTCCCTGGCGAAGTACCGATTACATCCATGCGTCAAGTCGCCGCACAGGCTGGCGTACAGCCCGCTACATTGGTGCGCCTGGCGCAGTCCTTGGGATATGACGGCTGGAATGCGCTCAAGAGCATTTTTGCGCAATCGCTCAGGCAAATGCCCAACCGCTATGCCGAGCAAGCCCGCAAAGTAATTCGCAGCAAAAACCCGCGCGACGTCCTGGGTAAGGCTGTAGCCACCCAGGCCCGCAACATTACGCTGCTGGAAGACATGAATGCCGATCGGCTTGCCGTGGCCGTCAGCCTACTGTCGGGGGCCAAGCAGGTACATGTCGCGGGCTTTCGCGCCTCGTTCGGGCCGGCCTTCATCTTTCAGTATCTGTACAGGCTGTTTCGCCCGTCGGTCAGCATGCTGCGCGGCGATGCCGGTTCACTTGAAATGGAATTACGGGCCATAAGCAAGGGCGACGTCGTCGTAATCGTCGGCTTCGCCCCCTATTCCCGCGAGTCCATGCGCGTTGCGCAAGCAGCACGCCAGGCTGGTAGCCGTATACTTGCTATTTGCGATAGCATTGTGGCGCCGATTGCACTGGACGCCGACTGCGTCCTGGCATTTCCCACAGAAACGCCTTCCTTCTTCCCTTCCAGCTCTGCTGCCGTGGCGCTAATAGAAATCCTGATCGAACAGTTGCTGGCAAAGGGGGGGAAACAGGCAGTCAACGATATCGCACGCGCCGAAGATCAGTTGCACCAGGCCGGCGCCTATTTAAATACCAATTAGGTAAATTTTTTCAACCAGGATCACTGTCATGTTGTCATTGCTTGAGCTGTCCGGTTCGCCATTCCAAATCGGCCAAGCCCTAGGCAAGTTCGGGGCACAAGCCACCCATTCTTATCTGATATCGTCACCGTCCTGGAGCAGCGTCATGGCATGGCGCGGCAGCGACGCCGCCCGCAGCATGCAAGCCCTGGTCGAACAGCAATTTCCACTTATTCACCAAGAACTGCAAGGCTTGGCAGCGGGGCTTGAACTTCCCGCAGAAGACGTTTTCCTGTGGAACTGCCGCGGCGACATCTGGTCCATGGCGCCTGACGGTTGCACTACGGTGCAACTGCCGCTGGCCACAGGCCCGCGCATTACCCATAACGAAGACGGCGATCCGGGCTTTGCAGGCTATTGCGGAATAGCCCAGGTCACACCAGACCAAGGCACACACTTTGCCTCGTTTGTGTACCCCGCATCGATACCCGGCCATACTTTTGCCGTGAATGAGCATGGGCTGGCAATAACCGTCAATAATCTGCGCTCGCGCCAAGTCGCCGCAGGCACGCCGCGCATGGTGCTGACCCGCGCCCTGCTTAACCAAACCGAACTGCCACAGGCTACCGAACTACTGCGCAATACACCCCGCGCGGGCGGCTTTCATCTAAGCGTGGCTCAGCGGGGAAGCCACGATTTGCTAAGCATAGAATTCAATGCAATGGGGGTTTCAGTCCAGACCATCCAAGAACCCAGCCTGCACGCCAATCATGTGGTGCACGCATCCATGCAAGACTTCCCGCAAGTCATTACCGATTCGTCCCGGCATCGCCAAGAGCGCGGAACAGCGTTACTGCACAGCGCTGCCAGCCCAGGCAACATCGACCCCTTGTCCATCCTGGCCGACCAGGACGACCAGCAGTTCCCCATTTATCGCAATGCTCCCGACGACAGCGACGCCGAAAACACCATGGCTACAGCCGATATACATGTAGGCGCCAAACAAGTCGATTGGGAAGTCTATGAACGCCCGGGGCAATCCGTGCGTTTCAAGCTGGTTAACGCAGAACTGCAGTAATCCCGCACCGCCATCAAATCAGCGACTTCACAAAGTCGGCAACCTTGGCGCTTAACAGCGCCAAGTCTTTTTGTAACGCAATAAAATTAGCCGACTTCTCGTAGCTGTCTTCGTCCATATACAGCGCGCGGTTCACCTCGATTTGCAGGCTGTGACGATTTTCTTCGGGGCGGCCGATACGCCCAATAAGCGCCACCCCCTTGAATGGATCATTGCGCGCAACCGTGTATCCGCGTTCAAGCAGAAAGTCCTCGATAATCCCCGTTAGGGTTGGATCGCAAGTCGTCCCGTCGCGGTCCCCCAGAACAAAATCAGCCAAAGGCTTATCGGTGTCGATTTCCAGCACCTCGTAGGAATCGGATGGCATGGAGTGCAAGTTCAAATGCCAGACGCCGCCAAAATGCTTGTAGGCGCTTTCGATCTGCTGGCTCAAGGCGGCGTGATAAGGCTGGTGATAGGTGCCGATACGATTTTCCACCTCGGCCACCCATAGCTTGCGGTCGTAGATATCCTGCTTGCGCGCACGACTCCAGATCAGGCCATGGCCCAGCCGCGATTTTTCGGTAGGATGCAGCTCCGATGTCCATGGCTCGGCCAATATATTCGGGTCGATATCGTCAATTTCGCGATTGGGATCAATATAGGTGCGGGGGAAATTGGCGGCCAGCAAGGTCGCCCCCACAGACGGCAGCGCCTGCCAAAGCTCCTCAACATAAGTATCTTCGCCCGAACGCAACACCGACGCAGGCAAACAGCTTAAGAAGTCGGCCGGATAGATCACACCGCTGTGCGGCGAATCGCAAACCAAGGGAATGGCGGTACTGGTCGGCATGGACAACACATAAGGTTCAAAATCTTCGTCGGCGAATTTCATTTTGCTTCCTAGGTAGTTCAGATATCGTTCAAATGGCATGCACTCTGATGCTGCGCATGGCCAAGCGCCTTGAGCAAAGGGCGCTCGACCTTGCACCTTGCCATGGCCTGGGGGCAACGCGGGTGGAAAGGACACCCCGGCGGCGGCGCAATGGGCGACGGCAGTTCACCCTTGATGGGAACAAACTGCCGCTGGTCGGTACGCAACACCGGAAGTTCCTTGATGAGCGCCTGCGTATACGGATGATTGGCCTGGCTGAAAATAGTCTGGGTATCGGCAATTTCAACAATGCGCCCCAAGTACATGATGGCGACACGGTCGGCAATGTGGCTGACCACACCCAGATTGTGACTGATGAAAAAATACGTCAACCCCAGTTCCCGGCGCAATTGGATAAACAAATTAAGCACCTGCGCCTGGATGGATACATCCAATGCCGCCACCGGTTCATCGCAAACGATCAGCGCCGGCTTGAGCGCCAGGGCTCGCGCAACGCCTATACGCTGACGCTGTCCACCGGAAAACTGGTGCGGATATCGGAATCGATAAGCAGGATCCAGCCCTACCTTCTGCATCAGCGCGACCACGTATTCTTCTTTCTGGCGCCGCTTGACCATGCCATGCACGACAGGCGCTTCACCTATGATGTCAATGACGCGCATGCGCGGATTCAGCGATGAGAAAGGGTCCTGAAATATCATTTGTACGCCCAGGTCGTACTCACTTCTGGCTGCCCCGCCAAGCTGGCTGATATCCTGGCCGCGATAGTAAACCTCGCCGGATGTCGGCGGCAACATGCCTGTAATCACACGGCCCAGCGTCGACTTTCCGCAACCCGACTCACCCACGATACCTAGCACTTCGCCGGCTGCCACATCCAGATCTACGCCAGCAACGGCCTGCACAGACCGCGGTTCACGACGCCCGCTCGCCAGCGTACCCAGGCGCTGGAGCCAATCGACAGGCTGAGTGTAATGCCTATGCACCTGCCGCAAGCTCAAGATGGGTGTCATGCTGCCTCCCCCTTGTGCCAGCAGCTCACACTATGCCCCGCCGCGACATCTTCCGGAATGGGGTCTTTTTCACACTGCGCAGTGGCGCGATAGCAGCGAGAGCGAAACGGACACCCCGAAGGCAGATTCAGCAGCGATGGTGTAGCGCCGGGTATCTGAAAAAGATCGTGCCCACGCGTTTCCACCGACGGAATCGAGGAAATCAGACCATGCGTATAAGGGTGTTGCGCGCCACCTATGATCTGCCCCGTCGCTCCCGTTTCAACGATACGCCCGGCATACATCACAGCCAGCCTGTCGGCCAGGCCAGATACGATGGCCAGGTCATGCGTGATCCAGATAAGCGCGGTGCCGGTTTCACGGCATAGTTTCTGCACCTCGTACAGGATTTGCCCCTGTATCGTGACATCAAGCGCCGTCGTCGGTTCGTCGGCGACAATAAGCTTGGGCGAATTGAGCAAGGCAATAGCAATAGCGATGCGTTGGCGCATGCCGCCCGACAAGTGATGCGGATACACCAGCAGACGCTCTTCAGGCGCAGGTATGCCCACCATTTTCAAAACATCAAGGGCCCGCTGCCGGGCCACGCGGCGCGATACAGGCTGATGCGCCCTCACCGCTTCTATCATTTGCGTATCGATACGCAACACCGGGTTCAAGGTAGTGGAAGGGTCTTGGAAAATCATGGCCATATCGCGGCCGCGCAAGCGGCGGTATTCTTCGGGCGATAGTTGCTGTAAATCCTGACCATTGAAGAAAAGGCGATCAGCCTGCATGCGCCCAGGCTCGTCCACCAGGTTCAACAAGGAAAATCCAGTAATGCTTTTTCCGGAACCCGACTCACCGACCAGCCCCAGGATTTCGCCCTGCCTAAGCTGCAGGGTTACGCCATCCACCGCCTTGACCACACCCTCGCGCGTGTGGAACCAGGTTTTGAGGCCTTGCACATCCAGCAGCAATTCGCTGGATGATGGCACATGGGCATGGTTCATAAGCCTGCCCCCTGGATTTCATTGCGCGGATTAAGAATATCGCGCAAATGGTCGCCTACCAGGTTGATCGCCACCACCACCAGCGCCAGCGCGATACCGGGAAAGAAAGATATCCAGTAATTACCCGACAGCAAGAACTCGAAACCATTGGAAATCAGCATGCCCAGGGATGGTTCTGTAACCGGCACGCCCACGCCCAGGAACGACAGGGTGGCTTCCAGGGCAATAGCATGCGCCAGGTCTATGGTGGCAATAACCATCAGTGGTGGAATGCAATTAGGAAAAACATGGCGCCATAGAATCCGATGCCACGACAAAGACATGCATCGGGCAGCTTCGACATATTCTTTATTGCGTTCGACGATGGCAGCCGCCCTGGCCGCCCGCGCAAAATAGGCCCACTGCACGGCGATCAACGCATAAATGACCTTGTCCACGCCCTTGCCCAATACCGCCAATAGAATCAATGCCACCAGAATGGCGGGAAACGATAGCTGGATATCGACAATACGCATCAATACCGCATCGATACGTCTGCCAAAGTAAGCCGCTATCAGCCCTACCGCGGTACCTATCAAAAACGCGGCCGATACCGACGTCACGCCCACGAAAAGGCTGATGCGCAAGCCATACAAAATGGCGGAAAACACATCCCGCGCTTGCCCGTCGGTGCCCAGCCAATAAGTCATGCTGCCATCGGCATTGACGCTGCCCGGCGGCAACTTGGAATCCATGATGTCCAAGGTGGCGATATCGAAAGGATTTTGCGGCGCTATCCAGGGCGCAAAAATCGCCAGCACCAGAAACAACAGCAGCAATACCAGCCCCACAATGGCAAGCCTGCTGGCCAGGAACTGCGCCACAAAAACACGCCATAGGCTTTCATGCGCCAATGCAACCGCCGCCGTCATGCCGCCCCCCCTAAACGCACTCTCGGATCCAGTACCGTGTAGGCGATGTCAACCAGCAGGTTCAGCCCTGCAAGGAATATGACCGTCAACATCAGATAGGCCACCACCACTGGCCGATCCAGGGTGATGATAGAGTCGATCAGCAGTTTGCCCATGCCGGGCCAGGAAAACACGGTTTCAGTGACAACGGCAAAGGCGATTACCTGTCCGTACTCCAACCCGCCTATGGTCACGATAGGTATCAGAATATTCTTGAGCAAATGCACGCCCAGCACGCGTCGATTGCGCAAGCCTTTGGCACGGGCATACTTGATATAGTCTTGCGGCAGACATTCCCGCGTGGCTGCCCGGGTCACACGAATGATCAGCGCGCATTTGGCCGTTGCAATGGTCGCCACAGGCAGGACCAGGCTTTGCAGGCCTTCCCAACTGAACACACTTAGCTGTATTGGCCCCACCCATTGCACGGGCCCCCGCCCGCCGGCGGGAAACCAGCCAAGCATCACAGCGAACAGCATGATGAGCATGAGGCCCACCCAAAAATTAGGCAGAGAAAAACCCAGCACCGAACCCGTCATGATGGAGCGCGCGCTGACGCGTTGCGGTTTGAGACCTGCATAAATGCCTAGTGGCACGCCGATCAACATGGAACTGAGCATGGCCAGCGTGGCCAGTTCCAGGGTGGCCGGCATGCGCTCAAGGATGAGGCGCATTGCCGGCTCCCCGGTCAGGAAGCTATTGCCGAAATCCAACTGCACCGCTTTGCCCAGGAAAATGAAATACTGCTGCCACAAGGGCAAGTCCAAACCCAGGCTTTGACGCAAGAGCTCACGTTGAGCGTCGCTGGCTTCCGGGCTGGCAAGCATGGCCACGGGATCGCCGACCATGTAAAGGCCGACAAACACCAGGGCAGACATAACCAGCACAACCAGCGCCGTCTGCAACAGACGGTGAAGTATGGTCAGCAGCACAGGCTAGCCGCGGCTTACTTGGCCGGCGTCATGTACTGCGCCAGCGTCATCTGATCAGTGCGCCCCCCGTAATGGATATCTTTTTTCATGGCCCACACCGAAAGCTCGAACTGCAAGGGCAGGATGCCGTAATCCGCCATGACCATAGTGCCGGCCTTTTGGAGCATTTCCGAACGCTTGTTGTCGTCCAACGTTCTGGAAGCGTCAAGAACCAGCTTGTCGAGTTCCGGGTTGGTGTACTTGCTCCAGTTGGTGGTACCCAGGCCCAGCGCCGGGTTTTTGGTTACCACCAGCGCCATAAGGGGATTGAGCATTTCACCGGAGCTTGCCGCCCACCCTGCCAGGTAGGTACTGAAGGCATAGCTATCCCGCTTCTTGAAGAACACAGGCGGCGCCATCGTCTCGACATCGGTTTTTACACCGATGCGCGCCCACATGGACGCAACAACCTGGGCAATACGCTGGTCATTGGTGTAGCGCCCCGCCGGAGACCCCAGCGATACCGTAAAGCCGTTGGGGTAACCTGCTGCCGCCAGGAGTTCCTTGGCTTTGGCGGTATCCGCAGGAGAAACCGTGGAAAGTGCCTTGGCAGTGCCAAAGCTGGGATAGGCCAGCAAGTTGGCCGCCGTTTGCGCGGCCCCACCCATGACCCGCTCGACTATGGCCTTGCGATCTATGGCCAGCGACAGCGCCTGACGCACACGCTTGTCGGCCAGCGGATTCTTGCCGTCGGTGCCGGACATGCCCGGAGGCACGTCCTTACCCTGGTTCAAGGCGATATAAATGACGCGTACCGATGGGGTTTCCTGGACATGCAGATTTTTGTCTTGCTTTAGCTTGGGCAGGTCGTCGGTGGGAGGGTCTTCGATCAGGTCGACGTCACCAGCCAACAATGCGGCAACCCGTGCAGCTGAATTGGAAATGGGCCGGTAGATAACCTTGTCCCAGGCGGGCTTATCGCCCCAATAATGCGGATTGCGCTCAAAAACGATTTCAGCGCCGCGCTTCCAGGAAACGAACTTGTAAGGCCCTGTACCCACCAGGCCATCCCCCCGGTTGAGCTCGACCGTGGTCTTGCCTTCAGGTGCGGGACCCGATGCCGCCTTATGGGACATGATAGGCACCATGGACAAGTTCGGCAGCAAAACCGGCGATGGACCCTTGGTCGTGATCTTGATGGTCAGGTCGTCGGGTGCCTCGACCTTGTCGATAGCGCTTAAATACAAGGAATAGGACGAAGGGCTATTAGGCACCTTGGGGACCCGCGCATAGGTAAAAAGCACGTCTGCCGAAGTAAGGGGCGAACCATCAGCGAACTTGACGTTGGGACGCAACTTGAAGACCCAGGTATTACCATCGACCGTCCAGGACTCGGCCAGCGACGGCACCGGCTTGGCATTGGCGTCGGTACGTACGAGCGGATCGAAAAGGGTTTCGGAAAGCTGGGTATTTGGTGTAAGCGAATGAAACTGCGGATCCATGGAACTGGGTTCGGAACGCAGCGCAATGGTAAGGTCGCGGGCTTGCGCGACGCCAGCCAGGCTGAAGAAGCTTGCGGCCAGTGCGGACAAAAGTATGGTTTTTCGGATTAACTTCATGTTTATGCTGCCCTTTTTATGAATACATTAGACGGGTAGACCAACAAAACAACGAAATAAAAAAAGCTCCATGCCTATGACATGGAGCCAGTGTAACGAGCTAATCCAGTTTAAAGATCAGTATTTTCCCGATAAGTAACGGTAACTGCGTAGCGCCAGAATCAGCCTGGCCACTACCTGTGCTACGTCACTGTCCGATTTATTGAGACTTCAGAACCATATATTCAACAGCAGCGCGCAATGTCGCGTCGTCAGCCGACGAAGCCCCGCGCGGAGGCATCGCCCCTTTTCCCTTCATGGCAACTTCCACCATGGTATCCATGCCTTGTGCAATCAAGGGTGCCCAGGCAGCCTTGTTGCCAAGCTTGGGCGCATTGGCTATGCCGGTGCTATGGCAAGAAAAACAAGCGCTTTTATACAGTTTCTCGCCGGCCGGATTTACGGTTGCGGCGGCATCGCCCGCGGCAAAAGCCGCGGCCGGTGCCAGAATGACTCCCAAAGCAACGGCCAGGGCAGCATAGGCAAGCTTGAACATAATCGTCTCCAATATTTTGGTCAGTGAGATCCGCCTCCTGGCGGATCATTTCAGGAAATCCAGCGTTTACTTCTTAACAATAGGGCCCGGCGCCTTGATTTGTTTCATCAAGTCGTCGTTCCATTTTCCTTCGACTACTACGTGGCCTGCTGCGCCGAATTCAAAGGCTTCGATCAGGTTGTGGTTGACATAGGCATACACACCGGGCTGCTTGAAGGTGTAGAGCGCCGCGCCAGCCGAACCACCGCGAATGAACCAGGTTTCCAGGTTTTTCTCGGGTGCATTGGCGAACTTGCCAGTTTCCCAAACCCAGTCACCGTGACCACCAATCAGGTGAGGACGCGTATCGCGGTTCGCCTGAGAGTGGATGAACAGAACCGTTTCACCCACATTGGCCTTCATGGCGCCTTCACCAGTCAGTGCGCCAACCTTGCCGTTGAACACAACGTGGCTAGGAAGCAGTGTGCGCATTACTGCCACGGTATCTTCGTAGCTGTCGGCCAGCGTGGCGTACTCTTTGTACTTGCCATTGGCATCCTTGGGGATGTACAAGTCGAATTCGCCGATGGTGTAGACCCGGTCGTAACGCAAGGACTTACCACTGGGGTCTTTCAGACCACCTCGCGGCAACACCATGATGGTGCCGCTCATGCCCGAAACCACGTGCCATGGCACCATGCCTTCCGGCGCGCAGTGATAAATGAACGTACCGCTGCGGTCGGCCTTGAAACGCAAGGTTGCCTGCTCGCCGGGGCTAACGTTGGTCAGCGAAGCACCGCCCAGCGCGCCTGTCGCAGCGTGGAAGTCCACGTTGTGCGGCATGGCGTTGGATTCTGGGTTGATCAGCGTCAGTTCGACGTAGTCGCCTTCATGCACCACCATGGTGGGACCTGGCATGGAACCGTTGAAAGTCATAGCCTGAATCGTCGTGCCCTTGGCATCGACAACCATTTTCTTTTCTTCGATCGACATGGTGAACTCGACAACACGCGGTGCGGCGTCGACCACTTGGTCGTGCTTATGCACCATGGGAGGCGCAACCAGGTCAACTTTGATCCGCTTGAGTTTGCCGATTTCCGCTTCCGTCATGGCCTTGCCTTTCACTGCGTCAGGATTGCCTTTGGCCAATGCGGGAGCTGCCATTGCGGCCGAGCCGGCCACCGCACCCAAACCTGCTGTTTTTAGAAATGAACGACGTTCCATGGTGAAGCTCCGTTTACAAAGAAAAGTTCGAATGGTTTCGAACAATCACAGGACTGGCTTGTTTGATTTACTAACTTGCCGGACCCTGTTTAGTTGAGGTATGTGTCCATTTGATACCAGCAGAACAATGCCTTCTTTGTTGCAGCGCAAACTTCGGAGCACTTTTATACGGGTTACTACTAGCAAAATTACTTTTGTGGTTTATTTGCACAACATGACGACTCGCCTTGGCGCCGCACTGGCCGATTAACCCTATATCCGATATGGCAGCGATGTTAAGATCAAACCTTTGCTTACCCGCATGGATTTGCAATGGCTTCTCAGCTGAATCGGTCTCTTATCAAAAACCTTGATCTGTTCAAGTCGCTACCCGACGCAGATCTGGACGCCGTATTGCAGACGGCTCAGGTCTATCGCCTGAATGCCGGTGACGCCGCGTTTCGCCAAGGCGAAGTGGCCGACCGTTTTTTCGTGCTGCTGCATGGCCACCTGAAAGTCGTCCAGGTAACCCCTGACGGCGAACAAGTCGTGGTTCGCTACGTAAGCCCCGGTGACGTATTCGGTATTGCACGCGCCATGCGCCGGCCCAACTATCCCGCCTCTACCATTGCCGTACAAGAAAGCCTTGCGCTTAGCTGGCCCTCAACGGAATGGGACCAGTTCACGGCCACGAATCCGCATTTCGCGTCCAATGCATTGCAAACCGTAGGCCAACGCCTGCAAGATGCCCACTCACGGATACAAGAGCTTTCCACCGAAGAGGTCGAACAACGGGTGGCGCGCGCCATCTTGCGCCTGGTCGACCAGTCTGGCCAGCAAACGCCCGAAGGCATCGTGATCGACTTCCCCATCACGCGCCAGGACATCGCCGAAATGACGGGCACTACGCTGCACACGGTAAGCCGCCTGATGAGCGCCTGGGAAAAGCGTGGCTTGGTCACCAGTGGGCGTAAGCGCATTGTTGTGTGCGCCATAGACGACCTGATCCGTCTGGCCGAGGGGCAGCAGGCTCCTGCCACGGCAAGCGCCACACGCATTAACGCAGAGTCAGCCTGACGGCTAGACGGCCTGCGCGGCATTGCACCAGCCTCTCATCACGAAATAGCCAGGCGCGAACGCAAGTTTGGTTCAGCCTTTGCGCCCTTGCCAGCCGCATCGCGAACCAGGCGGAACCCCAGATTACTGGGAGGCACGCCAACCGAGCATGCACCGCCCTTGGGATCGCGTATGAAATCTGAAATGTAGCTGCGGTGTTTGCCCGCCGCGACGCGGACCCCGCAGTTCTCCCCGGAAGGCATGACTTCGCCGCCATCCTGGTCCACATACTGGCGCGAATGGCAGGTATCGGTCCAGTCCCACACGTTCCCCGCCATATCCAAGACGCCAGTCGAACTGGCTCCAAAGCTGCCGAAAACCTGAGGCGTTTCATCCACGACAGTGTTGCGCTGGGTTTCCAGTGCGTATTCGGCCAACCAGCGCTGGGCGGGATCGTTGGGGTCGGAGGTATCGACGATCAATTCTTCTGTATAGGCCGAGCCAGCCGCATAGACCCATTCGGCATAGGTGGGCAGACGATAGGCTTGCCCTGTGCGCGCCGAGTACCAGGTTGCATAGGCTGCGGCGTCGCGCCAACTGATGCCTACGGCGGGCAGATCGGGAGCGACAGCCTCGCGCAGTACCTTATCCAGCTTTTTGCATGCCCCATCGCTGACGCAGGCGGCATATTCCGCTTGGCTGACCTGCCGTTTCATGATCTGGATATCATGGCTAAAGCGCACGACCCGGGCCTTGGGGCTGACGGGATTACCATTGCGCAGGAAATCGCCTGCCGGATAATGGCTGAATTCCCCAGCCTTGATCGTGACCAGTTCGGTCGGGTCCTGTGTTGTCGAGGCTGTGCCGCCCACAAAGAAGTATGTTGCCGTGCCGGCTAAAGCCAAGCCGGCAATGACAGTAAGTTTGAACAGGGTGCGCATGTTGTTACCTTCGGTGCTTGCCATGCAGGCCGGCAATCCGACGCTGCCCCACCATTGAACGCGCTGCGGCATGCTCCGTCTTTGCTTCAACGCAAACTCGGCGAGGGAAACAACAAACGGCCCCTAAAAAGGGGCCGTTTGTTGTTTCAGCGCATTACAGGATCAGACAACGCCCGCCGAATGCGCCTGTTCGTCGGCATGGTAGGACGAGCGCACCATGGCGCCAACGGCGGCATGGCTAAAGCCCATTGCGTAGGCTTCGCGTTCCAGCATAGCGAAAATGTCAGGATGCGCATAACGCAAAACCGGCAGGTGATGCTCGGAAGGCTGAAGATATTGGCCTATGGTCAGCATATCGACTTTATGCGCACGCAAGTCGCGCATGACGTCGAGAATTTCTTCGTCGGTTTCCCCCAAGCCCAGCATAAGCCCGGACTTGGTCGGCACGTTAGGGTGCAGCGCCTTGAACTCGGACAACAGCTTCAGCGAGTGATGGTAGTCGGAACCCGGACGCGCCTGCTTGTACAAACGCGGCACGGTTTCCAGGTTATGGTTCATGACGTCTGGGGGCCCTTCGTTAAGAATACCCAGGGCGCGGTCCAGGCGGCCACGGAAATCGGGCACCAGCACCTCAATGCGCGTGGAGGGCGACAGTTCACGTACTTTGCTGATGCATTCGACAAAATGCCCGGCACCGCCGTCGCGCAGATCGTCGCGGTCGACCGAGGTGATCACCACATACGACAGTTTCATGGCGGCAATGCTGCGCGCCAGGTTTACGGGCTCGTTGACGTCGAGCGGATCAGGGCGCCCATGGCCCACATCACAGAAAGGACAACGGCGCGTGCACTTGTCGCCCATGATCATGAAGGTGGCAGTGCCCTTGCCGAAGCACTCGCCGATGTTCGGGCACGAGGCTTCTTCGCAAACCGTATGCAGATTGTGTTCGCGCAATATGCGCTTGATATCGTAAAAACGCGAGCCCGGCGCAGCCGCCTTGACCCGTATCCATTCGGGTTTTTTCAGGCGCTCTGCCTGAACCACCTTGATGGGAATGCGCGATGTCTTGTCGCCCGACTTCTGCTTTTGCGTTGGGTCGTAAGGGACGGGACGTACAGTAGGTTTACGCTCTGCAGACTGGTCAACGGGAGTAGTCATACGGTTTCCTGCACCAAAGCGCATACGCTTCGTGCTCAAAAGCGGGCGCGTGCTTCACGCTGCCCGCTATCTTGTAAAAAGATCGACGCGGGCAACACGCCTTGCAGTGCGTGCCCTACGTAAAACGGTTGTAACGCGCTATTTTAACGCGCACAGCCCCTGCCCGCCTAATCACCCTGATGGCTCAGCGGCCTTTCCAGACAGGATGACGCTTCTGCATAAAAGCATCGATACCTTCGGAGACGTCCTCGGCCATCATATTTTGCGCCATGACATGGCTGGCATACTCATACGCGTCGCTAAGATTCATGCCGCGCTGGCGATGGTACATGGCCTTGCCGGTACGCACGGCTACCTGGCTCTTGGAGCAAATCGCCTGCACCAGGGCATCGACTGCCGCATCCAGTTGTTCAGGAGCCACAGCCTGGTTGATCAGCCCGTTATCCTCGGCATCGGCGGCACTGATGAATTGTCCGGTCATCAGCATTTCAAATGCTTTCTTGGCGGGCACATTACGAGTCAAGGCCACAGCGGGGGTGGAGCAAAACAAACCCACATTGATACCTGAAACAGCAAACTTGGCGGTATCAGAAGCCACTGCCAAGTCGCAGCTGGCCACCAACTGGCATCCTGCGGCGGTTGCCGTCCCTTGCACTTTGGCAATGACAGGCACGGGCAGATTGACGATACTTTGCATGACACGGCCGCATTGCCCGAATAGCTTCCGATAATAATGTTCGTCGGGTGTGGCGCGCATTTGCTTCAAATCATGGCCTGCGCAAAAAGCACGGCCAGCCGCAGCCAACACCACACAACGCAAGTCATCGTCCTGGGCAGCGGCATCAAGCTGGGCTTGCAATGCGGCCAGCAATTCTTCGGACAGGGCATTGAATTGCTCAGGCCGATTGAGGGTCAGCGTAAGCACTCCGTCAACCTTGCTGGATAACAGCAACGAATCTTGCGTAGTCATGGTTCTTGTCTCCGGTATTGATTATTGTGGTCTAGGTGATTGCAGTGCTGCCAGCATACTCCGCAAAAGCCTGAGCCAGACGCTCAGCCAGCATTTCCCCTACCTGGGCAAAACTTACGTTTATGCCACAGTACCGCAAATCGACAGTTTGCAGCCCTTCGTAGCCGCAAGGGTTGATTCCCTGGAACGGTTCAAGGTCCATATCCACATTCAATGCCAGGCCATGATAGGCGCAGCCTTTGCGGATCTTGATACCCAATGCGGCGATCTTGGCCAGATCCCCGCCAGGCGCAACAGGCACATAGACGCCCGGTGCGCCTGGCTTGAGACAGGCGCCGACGACCCCCAAGTCGTCCAGCACGTGAATCCCGACCTGCTCCATCAAGGCAACGTATTCTTTGACAAAAATTGGCAGGCGGCGCAAATCGACCAGGCAATAAGCCACCACTTGGCCCGGCCCATGATACGTGACCTGCCCGCCCCTGTCGCATTGAACTATGGGAATATCGCCGCTATTCAAGATATGTTCGGGCTTGCCAGCCTGCCCCAAGGTATAGACTGGCGGATGCTCGACCAACCAGATTTGATCTGGCGTCTGGTCATCCCGCGCTTCGGTAAACGCGCGCATTGCCTCCCACACTTCCAGGTACGGCGCAGGACGCGGCCACCATTTATGTTCGATCATGGGCGCTGCGAACGCCTATAAAACGATGGTAACCATGTCATGACCATGCAAGGCACGGTATAGGTCATCCAGTTGCTGGCGCGAGGTGGCGCGCACGGTAAACGTCAGGCTCAGGTAATTGCCGCCCTTGCTGGGCCGCATTTCTACCGTTGCCGGATCGAATACCGGGTCAAACTGCCGCACCAGGTCGGTCAGCGTTTGCGCAAAATCAGGATGCGCCTTGCCCATGACTTTGATGGGAAAGTCACTGGGATATTCAATAAGCGAATCTTCGGGTGGAATTTCTTGCATACGCCTGCCGCTAACCTGTGTAAAAACTTAAAGTGCCGCAATGGCCTTGTCGTAACCCGCCCGCAACGACGCATAGACTTGACCGGGCTTGCCCGTGCCGACAGCCTTGCCGTTGTACGTGGTGATAGGCAGGAGTTCCTTGGTGGCTGAAGACAGCATCAATTCATCGGCGCCATCCACTTCCTGCTGGGAAATTGGACGGGCATTGAACGGAATGCCTGCCTCGACGGCAAGCTCTTCCAGCAAGCCGTAACGGATGCCTTCGAGGATCAGGTTGCTGCGCGGAGGCGCTAATAGCACGCCGTCTTTGACCACCCAGATATTGCAGGACGCACCTTCCGACAAATAGCCGTCGCGAAACTGCAAAACTTCGTCGACGCCGGCATCGACCGCGTACTGTTTGGCCAGCACGTTACCCAGCAACGAGACTGACTTGATTTCGCAGCGCAGCCAGCGAATGTCGACCATGCTGACGGCGCTATAGCCCTTTTCACGCGTCGCTGCGCTGGGGCGCACGAACGGCGTCACCATGCAAAACACAGTAGCCTTGGTATCTTTGGGGAATGCGTGATCGCGCTTGGCCACGCCGCGGCTGACTTGAATGTAAACCATGCAATCGCCCAAACCCGATTTTTTGATCAGATTTGCGACCAATGCTTCCCAGTCGGAACGCGTCAGGTCGACCTTGATATCGATGGCAGCCAGGCTGCGCTCAAGGCGAGCCAGGTGGCCGTCCATGCGAAATGGCTTGCCGTTATAAGCAGGAACCACATCGTAAATGCCATCGCCGAAAATAAAACCGCGATCCAGCACGGAAATTTTGGCATCGCCCAAGCGCACATAGTCGCCATTCAGGTAAACAATACTGTCGCAATCGACATCGGGAATCATCTTCTAGGCCTTTTATTATTCAAACATCAAAAGAATCTTATCGTAAACACGGCCAAAGAAGCCTGCTTCCGGCACATCATCCAATACATACAACGGTTCCTCGCGCAGCACCTTGCCGTCGAGCGAAAGCGATACCGTACCCACTTTGCTGCCCTTTTTCAATGGGGCAATAAGAGGCTGGGTGTACTGCGCAAGCGGCTTGACCAGTGAGCCTTTGCCGCGCGGCACGGTGACCCAGGTAGGCTCTGTGTTACCCAAGCCTACGGTTTCCGCCTGGCCTTCCCAAACACGCGCCTTGACGGCAGGCTGGGTATTATCGAACAGTTTGACGGTATCGAAGTTCTGGAAGCTCCAGTTCAAGAGCTTCAGGCTGTTTTCCGTGCGGGCCGAATCGCTGGCCGCACCAACAATCACCGACACAATGCGACGCCCGTCGCGCGTGGCCGTAGCCACCAGACAATACCCTGCCGACTGGGTGTGGCCGGTTTTCAGGCCGTCAACCGTAGGATCCGACCATAACAGGCGGTTACGATTGTTTTGCTTGATTTTGTTGTAGGTGAACTCTTTCTGGCTGTAGTAATGCAAATATTGGGGGTGTTTGGCCACGATATTACGTGCCAGGGTAGCCAAGTCGCGCACCGTCGTTAAATGAGTAGGGTCAGGCAGGCCGGTGGAATTTACAAAGTGCGTATCGCGCAAGCCCTGCTTGGCGGCTTCCTCGTTCATGAGCGCTGCAAAAGCGGACTCGCTGCCTGCTACGGCCTCGGCCAGCGCCACAGTGGCGTCGTTACCCGACTGAACAATCAAGCCCTGCAACAGTTCATCAACCGACACCTGGGAGCCGGGCTTGATGAACATGCGCGAACCTTCGGTTTTCCAGGCCTTTTCGGAAATATTGACTGTTTGATCCAAAGCCAGGCGCTTGTTGTCGATGGCTTCGAAAACCAGATAGGCCGACATCAGCTTGGTCAGCGATGCAGGTTCGACTTTTTCGTCTGGGTTTTGTGCGGCAATGATTTGCCCGCTATTGGCATCCAGCGTAAGCCAGGCGCGAGCAGTAAGGTTGGGCGCGGGCACTGTAGCCAGATCGCCTACCGCGACAATACCGCCTGCGGTACTTAGCGCGGCCGGCGCTGTAACAGCAGGCGCCGCGGCTGTAGAAGCGTCTTGCGCAAAGGCGAAAACTGGCGCAACAACCAGCGTAAACCCGGCAAGGAAATGAGAGAATCGAGGGGACTGAAAACTGTAGTGTTTGGGTGTCATCGCCATATCGTAAAGAATATCCGTTAGTAAAACAAACGGCATAGGGGAGTCATTATAGGCAGAGCTGGCACGGTGTTGCAGCCGCCTGCCATATGTTTCACGCCCAAAAAAGCAAGCGAATGAAACAAGGATTAAAAAACATCACCAAGGCGCCGTCCAGCATTTTTACACCGAAGCCAGCCGCTGCTGAATCAGTTGCCTGAGGGTGATCAGCTTGCCATGGAAAAAATGGCTTGCGTCAGGCACGACAACCATAGGCAGCCCATGATTACGCGCAAAATCCATGGCCTCTGACAGCGGCACCACCTCGTCGGTTTCCCCATGCATCAGGAAGGTATCGTCGGGAACCGCAATATCGCGGAACTTGAAGCGATCAACCGCCGAGCCGGCCAGCAATAACGCATCGGGCAATTTGTCAGACGCTTCAGCCAACTGGGAATACAGTTGGGCGGCCACCGAGGTGCCGAACGAAAAGCCCGCCAGCACCCACTTGCCTGCCGCCGCTTCCGGGTAGGCGCTGCTGAACTGACGCACAAGCTCATACATATCGGCGGTTTCGCCAACCGCACGATCGAACTCGCCCGCCGAATCGCCTACCCCGCGAAAATTGGGCCGCACCGCAATGAGTCCGTGCTGTACGCAGGCGCGCGCTATGGTGGTAACGATTTTGTTTTCACGCGCTCCGCCGTGCAGTGGATGCGGATGCAGCACTAGCGCCCAGCCGCGCGGCGCTTCCATAGGAAGATCCAGTACGCAGTCAATGGCGCCGACCACGCCCTGAAATGAAATTTTCTCGGTACGAGCAAGCATAATAGAAAGTTTGAGTTATAACGTAGGCTTGTCCATTTTACGCTACACATTGTTGCCGAATTAATGTCTACCTCGCCCACCTCGGTCCTGCCCTCCCCTGAGCAGTTGACGGCGGCTTTATCAGCCGCTCTACCCCGCTTCAATCAGGTCGAATGGATAGACAGAACTGTGTCAACCAATACCGAGCTCATGACCAAGGCGCGTGCCGGCAACGGGCGGCTGGCGCGCCCATGGCTGCTGGGCGCGCACCTGCAAGACCAGGGACGTGGACGAGCGGGCCGCACCTGGCAAAACAGGATAGGGGCCAACTTGATGTTTTCTTGTGCCTTTGATGTATTCCTGCCCCCTCATCAGTTGCCCTCGCTCTCTCCACTAGCCGGCCTGGCCGCCTGCGAAGCCCTGCGCGAGCTCATCAGTCCAGCACAGCGCGACAACTTATCCATGAAATGGCCCAATGACCTTCAATGGAAAGGCGCCAAGCTCGCCGGCATACTTGTCGAAGTGACCCGGGCCGGAACAGCACGACTATCGTCCGACCACTACGTCGCCATCATCGGAATGGGAATCAACCTGAGCGACGCACGCGCGCTCAGCCAATCGCTGAACCGCCAAGTGGCGGACTGGTCTGAAATCACCCAGCAAGACGAAAGCGCCGCCAGCTTCGGGGCGGCAGACATGGTCGCTCGCATCGCGCTAGCCTGGTATAACAGCCTGAATGACGCCACCGCGCACGGCTTCGATACACTGCCCGCCCGCTACAGCAAGGTCGATACCCTGGCGGGGCAACATATCCATGTGCTGGACGACGGGCGCATTACGCAAGCCGGCATCGCCTGCGGGGTCAATACCTTAGGCCAGTTGATGCTGCGCACCCAGGACGGCGAAACACCAATTTCGGTTGGGGAAATTTCCGTACGCCCCCGGCAGGACGCCTAGCCGTGATAATACTGATCGATGTCGGCAATACACGAGTCAAGTTCGGTTGGCTGGACCCCGCCACCGGGAAGCGCGAAGCCCAGACTCTGGCTTTGCGCCACGCCGATATCGCCGCCATGCTGCCATCCTGGCTGGCGCAGCTGGCGGCCCCTGCTACGGCGGCAATCGGTGTTAACGTCGCTGGCACGGCGGCAGCCCAAAACCTGGATGCCATTTTCCAGCGTCATCACGGAATCGAAATCCAGTGGGTTACCAGCCAGGCGCAAGCCGCAGGCATACGCAATGCCTATGAAGTCGCTGCGCAACTGGGCGCGGACCGCTGGGTGTCCATGATAGGGCTGGCACAACACACCGAATGCGCGGCCATGCTGGCTACCTTCGGCACCGCCACGACAATAGACACGTTGAGTCCGCTTCCGGCGAACACGACTGATACTGTCCGACTATTCCATGGCGGCCTGATATTTCCCGGCCCGGCGCTAATGCGCTCGTCACTGGCGGCGGGCACAGCCAACCTGCCCGAAGCCAACGGTACCGCTACCCCTTTTCCTACTCATACGCACCAGGCCATAGTCAGCGGCATCGCCGCCGCGCAGGCCGGAGCACTGCTGAGGCAGTGGCGCGAAGGGCTGGAAAAATTCGGGCGGGCGCCACTAGTATTCAGCGCCGGCGGCGGCTGGGGCCTGGTCGAAGACGAAGCACAACGGCTGCTTGCCAGGGCCCAGGCAGATATGAATCTGCCGCAGCAATCAATCACATGGCTAGCCGCGCCGGTGCTGGATGGCCTGGCGCGCCTGGCGCTTGAGCGTGGCTAGCTAGCGCAGCTGCCCAACGTCCAAGGGCGCACCCAAGGTAACGGCGTGCTGGTTTCTTTCCGACAGCTGACGCGGATCGCGCCCTTGCTCGCTGGGCGGTATGCCAAAAAAACCTTGGCCATAGGCCAGCGCGGCCACATTGGCCACCAAGACAATCAGAAATAAGAAACGCATAAAAGTAGGTCACTCCGGCCATAAGTCAATGAGGCCATCCCGGTATTCTAATCGCCGTTGCCAATTGAAAGGCAAAGCCGCCACAGGATAGCGTATGATTTTGCCATCTATCACATCCTTCTCAGAAGAAATTAGCCGCTATGAAGCCAATTCGAAAAGCTGTCTTTCCTGTTGCCGGCCTGGGCACCCGCTTTCTGCCGGCCACCAAGGCCATGCCCAAGGAAATGCTGCCTATTGTCGATAAGCCACTGATTCAGTATGCCGTCGAAGAAGCGATCGCAGCCGGCATCACCGACTTGATTTTCATTACCGGGCGCAATAAGCGTGCCATTGAAGATCACTTTGACCGTGTTCCCGAACTCGAAGCTGATCTTGAAGCCAAGAACAAGATGGAACTGCTCGAGGTGGTGCGCAATGTCATCCCTTCACATGTGAATTGCATTTACACGCGCCAGACGGCGCCCCTGGGTCTGGGCCACGCCGTACTGTGCGCCGCGCCGATTGTGGGCAACGAGCCCTTTGTCGTGCTGCTGGCAGATGACTTGATCGACTCCACCACCTCTGTGACGCAACAATTGGTGGAAGCCGCACACCAGCAAAACGGCAGCGTCCTGGCCATCCAGAATATCGAACGCGAAAACACGAACAAGTACGGGATCATTTCAGGCGAGATGGTTAACGATAAAACCATGCGCCTGAGCGGCATCGTCGAAAAGCCAGCGCCATCGGTTGCGCCCTCGACCCTGGCTGTAGTGGGCCGCTATGTCCTGGAACCTGAAATTTTTGAGCACCTACGTCAGACCCAGGCGGGCGTAGGCGGTGAAATCCAGCTTACCGACGGCATAGCCAGCCTTCTGAGGACACGTGCTGTATACGGTCTGCAGTACGAAGGCACACGCTACGACTGCGGAAGCAAAGCAGGTTTTTTCCAGGCCACCCTAGAACTGGGCAAGAAATACCACGGCCTATGATACTGAGGGCGGGCCCTGGTTTTTAATTTCGTTCAGGCCCGCCACAACGCGCTGTACCGCTCCGGCATGCTTTTGCACCCAATGCGCGCCAGCCTGACCCATGCGGCTCAAGCGCTGGGGGTCATTAAGCAATTGCAAAGCAGTCTGTAGCGCCGCATCGGCATCCGGCACACGCATGGCAGCGCCTTCATCCAGGGCATCGACCACCGCTTGCTCGAAGTTGCGGGTATGCGGCCCCACCAGAACCGGGATCCCCACAGCGCAGGCCTCAATCAGATTCTGCCCACCCAACGGCGCAAAACTGCCAGCCACAATGGCAATCTGCCCAGAGGCGTAGTAACGCGGCATTTCGCCCAGAGTGTCTCCCAAAAGGACAGCGGCATTGCTGCTGGCGCGTAGCGCGGATGCTGTGCCATCGCCCATTTCAAGAGACTGCGAGCGCCTGAAGAAAGCCAGCCCCGCCTTGGTCAACAAGTCAGCGGCCAGCTCAAAGCGTTCCGGATGACGCGGAATCAAGCAGTACAGTACCTGCTCATCAATATCTATGCCCTGTGCCTGAGCGCGTTTGACCTGGCGCGCTATGGCCTGCACAAACATTTCGTCCTCACCTTCCCGTGTACTGGCGATGACAATGATTTTGCGCTGCAAGGCAGCCGCAAACTGGCGCCCCCGCAATATTTTGTCTTGGGGTAAGGTGATATCGAACTTGAAATTACCCGATACCCTGACCGCCTGCGCCCCAGCCAGTTCCAGACGCTGGGCGTCTTGCAAGGTTTGGGCATACACCGCGTAAAAACTGGAATAAGCCCTTCGCATTACACTACCCGCACGCAGACTTTGGCGCAGGGAGTGGTCTGAAAAACGGGCACTGGCCAGCAGCATAGGCACTTGCGCGCGGCTGGCGGCCGCCAGCAAGTTGGGCCACACCTCACGTTCGATCAGGACCCCGGCGCGAGGCCGGAAATGGGCAAAAAAACGGCGTGTGCTGCCAGGAAAATCGTAAGGCAGCCATTGCTGCACCAGCCGCCCCTGTTCGATTGCCTGTGAGAATTCACGTCCGCCCTCGGCACGCCCGGTAATCGTCATATGGGTCAGCAATACATTCTCGCCCTGATCCAGCAATGCCTGGATCAAAGGCTGGGCAGCTCTGGTTTCGCCCAGGCTGACCGCATGCACCCATACGGGGCTTTTTATTGTGGACGGCTGCGCATAGCGACCGAACCGTTCCCCCGAGCATACCCCCCAATCGCCGCCGGCACGGCGCGCACGCATAGCCATCCAGCCCAACAGGGCCGGAGACAA
>DATJCP010000052.1:0-6354 GCA_035514715.1 Candidimonas sp. | reverse complement strand
GCGGCCGCCGTTATGCCCAGGCTTATCAGTACGCCGCCCAGTGCGCCTGCAACCACCAAACCGAAACCGCCAAACCTGCGAGTGCTCATGCACATTCCTGATATTGAATTCAAAATAGCCAACACGCCGATGGCGTCAGGCAAATAGTACCGAAATTACTGCCTTAACCAAAGCAAAGGATTCACGGGTGTGCCCTGATGCCGGATTTCAAAGTATAGACCCGAGTCCACCTGCCCCCCTGTCGCCCCCACGCTGGCAATGACATCGCCAGTATCGACGATATCGCCCACCCGCTTCAATAGGCTTTGGTTATAGGCATATACACTAAGATATTTGGCCCCGTGGTCGACAATGACAATATTGCCGAAGCCGCTAAGCCAACTGGCGTATACCACCCGGCCCGGCGCAATGGCATGCACCTTGGTGCCTTCAGCCGCGCGCAGCACAATGCCGCGCCACAAGCCGCCTTCAGGCCGCTCGGCGCCAAAACGCCCTAATACATCGCCTCGCACTGGGTACGGCGCGCCCTTTTTAAGCCCCGTAAAACCACCTGCAGGCGCAAGGCGAACCTGCCCACCACCCTTTTCCGGCGCTGGCTCGGCAACCTCGGGAGGCGGCTCGGGTTTCGCAGGGCGTGCAGCGGCCTCTTCAGCGGCGCGCGTCTGAGCCCGGGCAGCCTCAACCTGCAACCTGGCCTTTTCCGCCTCTTTCTCGTCCTGCTGACGCCGCGCACGGTCTTGCGCTGCTTGTGCAGCTTGCTCGGCCTTCTGCGCCGCTATACGCTCGCGTTCCAGCGCACGGCGCCGTTCCAGAGCCGCCAGCCTGGCTTCCTCGGCTTTTCGGGCGGCTTCGGCCTTACGCTTTTCTTCGGCAATCCGCGCCTCTTCCAGCTGCTTGGCAATGGCCTTTTCAAGGCCGGTAACCAAATCGCCCAGGCGCGCGTCGTTGCGCTCCAGGCGCTGCGCCTGCTTGCGCTGCGCCTCCAACACGCTATCGATGCGCTCGAGCACCTGTTGCCGTTCAGTCTTTTGCTCTTGAAGCGACCCTTTCTGTTCGCTGGTTTCGCTGGCAAGCTGGACCAGTTCCTTTTTGTTAGCTGCGGATCGGGCCTGCAGCGCAGCAAGCTTGTCCAACGCCATGCGCACCCCCCGCACCGCATCGGCCTGGGCTTGCGAGATATAACCCAGATAGCTCAGGTCGCGACCTATCATTTGCGGGTCGTCGCCCGACAGCAATGCCGTCCAGGGCGACAAGCCGCTGGCATACTGGGCGCGTAACTGATCGCCCAGTTCCTCCTGGCGCTGGGCAAGCAGCCGCTTTTGCTCGGCAATTTGCGCTTCCAGCGTATGAAGCTCACGCTCGGCTTTGTGCTGGCGCGAAGCAAGCTCGGCCAATTCAAGGTTGATCGACGATATAGCCGATTCCGACGCCTTCAAGTCGTGGGCCGCATCGCGGCGCGTAGACTCGTGGCTGTCTATTTCCTTTTGCAGTTCCTGGATGCGGCCGCGCAATTCGGCCTGCTGCTTTTTTGCATCTGCCTGCTTTTGAGCAAGCGTGGGCTCGGCTCCCCAGGCCAGATTTGCCAATAAGGCCAGTACTACTCCACCGAGCGCACGCCGCATGCTATTCCTTTTTGGCCTTGCCCTGACTGGCAACGGCTGCCATCGCCGCTTCGATTTCCGCCGGATCACCAAGGTAATAATTGCGTATCGGGCGCAGATCCTCGTCCAGCTCGTAGACCAGCGGCTGACCCGTTGGGATATTCATGTGCACGATGTCTTCGTCGGAAATGCCGTCCAGGTGCTTGATAAGGGCGCGCAGGCTGTTACCGTGGGCCGAAATCAACACACGGCGGCCAGCGCGTATGGCTGGGGCAATGGATTCATTCCAGAAAGGCAGAACGCGCTCCACCGTATCGGCAAGGCATTCAGTGGCCGGCAGCTTGTCAGCTGCAATCTTGGCGTAGCGCCGATCAAAACGGGGGTGGCGGGGATCGTCCAGATCCAGCGGTTCTGGAGCAATCGCGTAGGCGCGGCGCCAGACCAAGACTTGTTCGTCACCGTACTTCTGTGCGGTTTCCGCCTTGTTCAGGCCCTGCAATGCGCCATAGTGGCGTTCATTCAAGCGCCAGCTCAGGCCGACCGGCGTATACATCGCGTCCATCGCATCAAGCGAAATCCATAGCGTGCGGATGGCGCGTTTCAGCACCGATGAATAGGCAAGATCGAACTCAAAGCCCTTTTGCTTTAACAGTTCGCCAGCCATCCTGGCCTGCTCGCGGCCGGTGTCGGTCAGGTCGACGTCGGTCCAGCCAGTGAAACGGTTTTCAAGGTTCCACTGGCTTTCGCCGTGGCGCATCAGAACAAGTTTATGCATGATAAAAAACGCCTAAAAGTTGAAATTCGCCGTCCATTTTATAATCGTCTGATTCTGCCCTTCTTCCAAGGGCATATTCGGGATATATCGTGGACTTTTTTCTTGATCAGAACAACCTCATTGTTGTATTCGTGGCCATCGCTTCGGGCGTCATGCTGCTGTTGCCCAACCTGCTGAAAGGCGGGGGCAAGACCGTCAGTGTGCAGCAAGCCGTGCAACTGGCTAACCAGAAACAAGGTATTTTCCTTGACGTGCGCAGCCACGATTCCTTCAAGACCGGAAGCATACCGCAGGCACGCAACCTGCCGGTAGCCGACCTGACGGCCAAATTGGGTACGTTGCCCAAAGACAAGCCTATTATCGTCATTTGCGACCAGGGCCGTGAATCGGCTCGCGTTGCAGGGTCCTTGCGCAAACAAGGCTACGATGAAGCCGTCAGTTTGGCCGGCGGCCTTCAAGCCTGGCTCAAAGACGGCCTGCCGCTGTCCAAAAAAGCCTGATCTCTTGTTTTTTGCCCTTTAGGAAGTTTAATGCCTACCGTAACCATGTACAGTACAGGCGTGTGCCCGTATTGCGTTCGCGCCGAAATGCTGCTTAAGCAGCGCGGCGTAAGCGAAATCGAAAAAATCCGTATCGACCTGGACCCTGAACAGCGCGCCATCATGATGGAACGCACGGGCCGGCGCACGGTACCGCAAATTTATATTGGCGACACCCATGTGGGTGGCTACGACGACCTGGCCGCGCTTGACCGCGCCGGTGACTTGACGCCCCTGCTGACGACCCAACCTTAGCACTTCGTTTACTTACCCCTTTTCCAGGAAACAACATGGCCGACCAGAACCAAAATAGCCAAGAGACACAAGACAGCCAAGATCCCAGCTTCAGCCTGCAGCGTACCTACGTGAAAGATTTGTCGCTGGAAATGCCCAATGCGCCCCAGATCTTTCTTGAACAGGAAACCCCCACCGTTGAAGTTTCCATCAACGTGGGCGGCCAGCGCCTTGCCGAAACCGTATACGAAGCCAGCGTAACCGCAACAGTCACCACCCGCATCGGCGATAAGGTCCTGTACTTGGTCGAAGCTACGCAAGCCGGCATTTTCGAAGCCGCCAACATTCCGGCCGAGCAACTCGATCCGCTCATCGGCATTGTGTGCCCCACCATGCTTTACCCTTACCTGCGCGCCAACATGGCCGACGCCATTACCCGTACATCGCTGCCCCCGCTGCACCTGGCCGAAGTCAACTTCCAAGGCCTGTACGAACAGCGCATCGCGCAATTGTCGGAAGAGCAAAGCAAAGAAGACGCCGGCCTGATCCTGCCTCCCGGCATGACTCGCCAATAACAGGCCGCGCCGCATGAGTGCCACCACCCAACGTATCCGCGTCGCCGTGCTTGGCGCCGGTAGTTTTGGGACGGCGCTGGCGGCGTTGGCAAGTTCGCAGGCTGATACCCTGCTTTGGGCGCGCGACCCCGAGGCCGCGCGCCAGATTGACCAAGAACATCGCAACAGCCGGTATCTACCCGATATCCAGCTGCCCTTGGCTTTACACGCCACGGCCAATTTCCAGCATGCCATCGACCACGTATGCGCGCCCGATGCAGGCAAAAGCCTGATCATTCTGGGCGTACCCGTGGCTGGCCTGTCCAGTACCTGCGCGCAAATTGCTGCAGCGCTTGCACGAGGCTGCCCTTCGCAGCTCAATATCGTGTGGCTATGCAAAGGGTTTCAACACGAAACGGGCCTGCTGCCCCATCAAATCGTGCATGCCGCCCTGGCTGATCACCCCAATGTGGGGTTGGGCGTGCTGTCGGGCCCATCCTTCGCCCTTGAAATCGCACAGGGGCTGCCTGCGGCCCTTACCCTGGCCACGCGGCACGAATCAACGACACAAGCCGTCCTGGCCGCTTTACACGGCACCAACGCACGCATCTATACCAGCACAGACGTCATTGGCGTAGAAGTCGGCGGCGCCCTGAAGAACATCATGGCAATTGCCTGCGGCATTTCCGATGGCCTGGGCCTGGGCACCAACGCCCGCGCAGCGCTGATCACCCGCGGGCTAGCCGAAATGCAACGCCTGGGGCTGGCCCTGGGCGGGCAAGCGGAAACCTTTGTAGGGCTGGCCGGCCTGGGCGACCTGGTGCTTACAGCAACCGGCGCCCTGTCACGCAACCGGCAAGTTGGGTTGGCAATAGGGCAAGGCCAGACGCTGGCCGATATCCTGGCCAATGGGGTAACTGCCGAAGGCGTACGCTGCGCTCGCGCAGCGCTGGATCTGGGCCTTAAACACGGCGTCGACTTGCCCATTACCGAAGCGGTCTGCAGCGTACTGTTCGATGGGCTGGCGCCCAGCAAGGCCGTCGCCAGCCTGCTATCGCGCGAAGCCCGCGCCGAAACTCGCTAGCCAACGGCTGCCTCCACTACCGACAACCACTATTCAGGCATCCCCATGATTCGTTTTTCACCCCTACGCCGCCAACTGCAATTGTCCATACTGGGCCTGGCAACCATGGGTTCGATAGCGCTTTCTGCCGCTGCCCACGCCGACACTTGGCCAACCCGGCCAATACAACTGGTAGTGCCCTTTCCGGCGGGCTCTTCGCCCGACACCCTGGCGCGCGCGATTGCAGAACCACTGTCCAAAGAACTTGGCCAACCGATAGTCGTGGAAAACAAGGCCGGCGCAGGCGGCAACATCGGCACCCGTTACGCCAGCAGAGCCAAACCAGACGGCTATACCCTATTGCTGACCATCAACGGCCCCATCGTTACCGCACCAGCTTTGTACAAGAAAACGTTGGGCTACGACCCGATGACGGATCTTGATCCCATCAGCCTGGTCGGCACCAGCCCCAACGTGCTGGTCGTTCCCCAGAACTCTCCCGCCAAAAACGTGCAGGACTTTGTGAAGCTGGCAAAAGACCAGCCAGGCGTATTGAACTACGGCTCGGTGGGCCCAGGCAGCTCGTCACACTTGGCCATGGCCATGCTGGAAGACCAGGCCGGCATCAAGCTACAGCAAATTCCCTACACAGGATTCCCGCAAATCATCACGTCCATTATTGCCGGCGACATCCAGGCGGGCTTTATGGTGCCGGGTGTAGCAATGCCCCAGGTCAATGCCAACAAAGTACGCGTGCTGGGAATCACCAGCCTGCAAGCCAGCGATGTCTTGCCAGGGATGCCAACGATGGCATCGCAGGGCTACCCAGGATTTGAATCGATTTCATGGGATGCGATTTTTGTCCCGGCAGGCACACCGGCCGACATCGCCGAGCGTTTGAGCAAGGCAATTACCAGCATACTGGCCTTGCCCGAAATCAAGCAAAAAATGGCGGCGCTGTACTTTACGCCAGCGCCATCATCGCCTGCGGAATTGACTACCATGATCAAAGCGGAACGGGTCAAGCTCGAAGCCATCATCAACCGGCTGAATCTGTCGCTGGATTGACGAGGTAGGGTGCCGGATTATTCAGTGAATACTTCGGCCAGTGTGTGAGCATCAAGAAGATTCAACGACCAGGTTTCTAATTGGTTGGGCATGGCGAACTTGATGCGTTGTTGCAAGGCTTCGGGTAAAGGGCCGAATTTGCGAACGAGCAAGCGCTGTAACAGGGCGGCTTCGCCCTCAAGCCGTCCTTCGAGCCTGCCTTCAAGTTTTCCTTCAAGTTTGCCCTTCTCCAGCCCGCGCTTTTCGCCCAGGCGTTCTATGCTGGTGACAAATGCCATCTTATGCTCCTGTTCTATTGCGACCATCGCCTGCGCAAAGGCGGGTTCCAGTTCGGCGGGCAGCGCCATCATCCAGTCGATCAGGCGAAATAGCTGCACGATATGCTCGCGGCCATAGCCGTGGCGATACATCAACCGCACTATCTGGGTTTTAGATACCAGGCGCTGCGCACCGTTTTTACGGGTTTGCTGGGCCTGCAACTGCGCCATCACCAGCACCGCAAAAGGGTTGCGTGCCGCCG